>JAUICS010000362.1 GCA_030427765.1 Alphaproteobacteria bacterium | reverse complement strand
ACCCATCCATGATTGGTCATAGCCGCGTTCTCGACCCCGATTTCCGGACACCGCAACAGGCCCTTATCATGGCAAAACGCCTGACATCAAAGGCGGCACAACGCCTTCGCCGAAAAGACTTATATGCCGGTGCCTTTTCTTTAAGCGTACGGACAATTGACCGCATAAAATGGGGACGTGAACTGCATATTCCCCCTTCACAAGACACTGTTACATTCCTGCGTGCGCTCGACACATTATGGGATGTTATGATGTATGACGTCCGTCCGCAGAGGTTAAAGAAAGTATCCGTGGTTATGCATCGTCTTAAGGCATTGGGCGAAATCACCGGTGATCTATTCGTTGATTATAATCCCGACGTTCAGAAACAACGTACGAAATGCAACAAACTATCGAATGTCATGGATACGTTGAACCAGAAATATGGTGCCGACACAATTCATATGGGCGTGATCCCAAAAACCCTGTCCGGTTATGTCGGCACGAAAATCGCCTTTTCCCGTGTACCAGACACGGAGGAATTCAGGGAATAAAAAATCAAAGCTTCAGAATTTCATCACGCGCCGGATCGCGTGGCTGTAGACCGCCCCGCCCTGATTCAAATGGCACCAGACGAGCCTCAATGTCACCAAGCCGCGCATGAAAACCCGCAGTATCCGAAAATCCGGCATTGGATGCAACGCCTAGAAATTGCTTAATACCCTCAACGCAGCTTCGGATACCGGACGGTGAATCCAGTGCCGTACAACGTACGTCACGGTATGCATATAACATTGATTTTAAAACAAGATTACCCTTCACCGCATCGTGCAGATCGGCAACATAGGTTGATAAATCCTGCCCAACCGTTACAACATCATCATTACGGTGTATTGGCGGTGCAGCCTGAAGACGTGCCTGATGTAACGTTTCAATACGCGCAACCGCGTCTTGTATGGTTTTCAGCATCTGCGCCAATTGACGTGCCTCAACCGATGTATACGTCTCCGGTGTAATATTGGACGGAAGCGGGCCACTAAAATACGCCTGATACAACGTGCTTAGGCAGTTATTTAGGGATGGCAAGGCACGTGTCACCTGTTGATCAAAACTGCCCTGCCCCAGATTGTTCAGGATAGATATACATTCGGAACGCAGGCGATCAAGCGCCTGCCGGTATATAAAATTACCGCCTTGTGCCATATAAATATCAACTTTAATTTGTGCAAGAGCCGCCGCAACGCCGCTAACCTGTGATAAGCATGTCATAATGGCCTCTTCCGATGCGTCATCAGGAAGGCTGGATGTTGCGCATGTACGCATGGCCGTCGATTGTGCCAATGAATAGGCGGAGCGGATTTAACTTCGCAAATCGGCGGACGCTGGTGATGCCCCGCTAATCAACGCAATAACCGATAAACCCGCCGCGGCGGCTATATTACTTAAATGTCCACGTTTACCGAATATACGATTTTGTACTTCCATAGATTCCTCTTTCACTACCTTCTTAAAATTCATGGTATTTTTATTGCGAGTATTGTACATTTGCTAAACTTATGTCAATGAAACATATTTTTACTTTTTAAATTAACAGGTTAGATGAAAACAATTCATATTATTGGCGGCGGTCTGGCAGGTAGTGAAGCCGCGTGGCAATTGGCAAAACGCGGCGTGAACGTTGTTTTGCATGAAATGCGCCCCCACACACAAACAAATGCCCATAAAACCGAGGGCTTGGCCGAGCTTGTCTGCTCGAACTCATTCCGATCGGATGACAAAGAATACAACGCCGTTGGCTTGTTGCACGAAGAACTACGCCAATGTGGTTCCCTAATCATGGAAATGGGTGACAAACATTCTCTGCCCGCGGGCGGTGCCCTTGCCGTTGACCGCGATGCGTTTTCAGATAGCGTAACAAAAGCGCTAGAAGATCACCCCAATATTACAATAGAGCGTGAAGAAATACAGGGATTGCCGCCTGAGGAATGGGACAGTGTGATTATCGCGACAGGTCCCCTTACCTCCCAACCACTGGCGGAGGCCATTCAGAAATTGACGGGTGAAAATGAACTGTCATTCTTTGATGCCATTGCGCCGATCGTTTACAAAGAGAGCATCAATTTTGACATTGCGTGGTTCCAGTCACGGTATGATAAAGGTGCCAAAGGTGGGGATGGAAAAGATTATATCAATTGCCCGATGGATGAGGCGCAGTATGAAGCATTTGTTGATGCCCTGCTGTCTGCACCAAAGACAGAATTCAAGGAATGGGAAAAGGAAACCCATTAT
>JAUICS010000361.1 GCA_030427765.1 Alphaproteobacteria bacterium | reverse complement strand
CGTACGCGGCATTATTGCCCTTGCAATTCACAAGGCGTGCGGGGTTTCCGACAGCCGTACATTTTGCCGGAACATCCTTAATCACAACCGCATTCGCACCGACGCGTGCGTTCTTATGAATAGTGATGGCGCCAAGCACCTGTGCGCCAGACCCTATCATTACACCGTCTTCCAATGTCGGGTGACGTTTACCGGGCTTATCACCGCCTTTACCGCCAAGCGTTACACCATGATAAAGGGTAACGTCATTGCCAATCTCGGCAGTTGCACCAATGACCACACCCATACCGTGATCAATGAACAAACGCTGTCCAAGTGTTGCGGCAGGGTGAATTTCAATACCGGTAAGAAGGCGCGTTAAATGCGACCACAGACGTGCAATTGTGCGCAGATGACATTTCCAAAGATAATGTGAAATGACGTGCAAACATACTGCATGAAAACCGGGATAGGCCAATATAACTTCAAAAAAACCTGGCTGCGCCGGATCGCGTTCCTGAATGGAACGGATCAAATCGAACATACGGCGACGGCCCGTTTTCTGAACCGTCTCCTTATCGTCTTTACTGTCTACACCCTCTGCACATGTCATTTTGTGCGCCCCTTTCAGATATTTACCATGTCTGGTTTTCAAGCCCGTCAAACAGCGGCGTTGACAAATAACGCTCGGCAAATGACGGAATGATCACAACTATTTTCTTGCCTTTATTTTCCGGGCGCTTTGCAACCTTAATCGCGGCGGCAACGGCGGCTCCGGATGATATACCAACCGCAATACCTTCGGTTTTTGCAAGACGGCGTGATGTGTTAAACGCGTCGTCGTTACTAACTGTTACAACCTCATCAATCAAATCCGTATCGACAACACTCGGAATAAACCCTGCGCCAATACCCTGGATTTTATGCATACCGGGCTCACCACCAGATAAAACAGGGCTATCCTCCGGCTCAACCGCGATAACTTTGAAGTCAGGTTTGCGCTCTTTCAAAACCTGCGCACATCCTGTTAACGTTCCACCGGTTCCCACGCCGGCGATGAGAATATCCGCTTCACCATTTGTATCTTCCCAGATTTCCTCAGCCGTTGTTTCACGGTGTATTTTCGGATTGTCAGGGTTATCGAACTGAGACGGGCTGAAACCATTATCGGTGTCGCGCAGTAATTCCGCCGCCTTTTCAATCGCGCCTTTCATACCCTTTTCCTTCGGCGTTAACACAACTTCGACACCAAGAAGAGCGAGCATTTTACGGCGTTCAATTGACATACTTTCCGGCATTGTCAGGATAAGACGGTAGCCTTTTGATGCCGCCACAAACGCAAGACCCACGCCAGTGTTGCCGGATGTTGGCTCAATTAACACGGTTTTACCCGGTGTGATTTTTCCGGCCTTTTCCGCCTCATCGATCATCGAAAACGCGATACGGTCCTTAACAGATGCCAGCGGATTAAAGAATTCCAGTTTTGCCAAAACCTCTGCCTGAAGCCCTTCTTCCTCCGTTAGATTCGGCAAGCGCACAAGCGGCGTTGCGCCTATTGTATCAATGATACTGCTATATATTTTTCCGCGTGGTTCGACTTTCTTTTTCATTTCGACGACTTTTTGTGTTTCCATTTTTGTTATCCTTTCCGACTTTAAATTCCAAAACCCAAATATTTAAAATAATCTGAGTTTAAAACACGAACAGTGGCAAACACCACATTTTTTAAATTTGTATGATGAAACAGAAGATTGTTGTGATGAGAAATTCTGACATTAATCCCGGCAAATATACCTTTGCGGATATGATGGCCGGGATGTGCCGTTTAAATTACGAGATGTCCGGTAACGGCCTGTAATTTTGCCTTCACGAGTTTCAGATTTTTCTCGATGCGGGCCTTATCGATTTTTCCTTCGGCCAATGATAAATCCTCTTCAAGATTACGCATCATCTGTTCCAGTTCCTGCTCGTTAAGATCGGCAACGCTGATTGCTTCCTCAACGAGCACGGTACACTGCTCACCCGTGACATCGGCAAACCCGCCCGCCGTGAATATACGGCGTGGCTCGGTATCCTCTTTTGATTTATAAACCGTGACAACGCCAGGTTTAATGCTTGAAATAACAGATGAATGTTTTGGAAGCACACTGAATTCACCTTCTTCACCCGGAATAACCGCCATGTAAGCAGGCTCAGAAATCAATTTCTGTTCCGGTGAAACAAGTTCAAAATTAAATGCGTCGTCCAATACGTTTGCGTCTGTCATGTTCAAATCTCTTTAACAGAAAATGTTA
>JAUICS010000360.1 GCA_030427765.1 Alphaproteobacteria bacterium | reverse complement strand
ATCCATGTGTCGTTCATCATCAATCCATATAAATGTCCCTAATGGCTCAAGCAGCGATGCAACATCTGCCTTAACGGAATCTGTTGTCTTGGTGTTTCCGATACCTACGGTCAGACCCTTTCCGATCGCGCCGGGCGTGTTGGGCATTGTCCGTATAATCGGCATATTATTTCCAAAATGCTGCGATAATTTCAAAAGGGTAATACCGGCCGCAATGGAAATGACAACCGTATCGGGTCCGACAATGTGCTGAATACTATTGCAAACAGGATCTATAATCTGGGGTTTAACCGCGACAACGCATATATCAAAATGCCCTGATAATTCTTGCGCTTCCGAAACGGTTTTAAAAGATTCGAAATTATTGTTGGCGTATGTCTTTGATAATGCGTCGGCATTTGCAGGGTCGATAATAGATACATCAATACCGGATAATGTGCGTTGCCAGCCCGTTAGCATGGCACCGCCCATACGGCCACATCCGACCAGGGCTATAGACTTAAAACTCATGAAAACAGTATGCGTTAATTATGAATGGCCTTCAACATCCATCAGCATAAAATCGAAGCTCTTGTTACTGACATCGATATTTTCATTCGCTGCGTCACTAAGGCTTTTGAATACAGGATGGAATCTGTCACATTCAAATACCGCGATATTGATAAATTCTTCGATATATGATGTTTCGGACGTTAAAAAGCCACGAAACAGACATGTATGCTGGAAAGTCGGGCGCGTTTCATTATCGTCTATCGAAAACATGCCGATCCATAAATCTTTGTTTATTTTAAAAAGTGTTTCCGGTAGGTGCCGCATTGCATGTTCCGGCAATGTAAATTGGTACTGTGCGTAGAACAGAAGCGCGCCAATGCCTTCATTCCAGACAAGGGAAATATCGTAATCGTCATACTTGCCCTTTACACTGACTTTTAGCTCATTTTCTTTAATTCGGTCGAATGACCATTCATAGGCATTAAATACCTCTTCCGCACTATCAAGCGGGTTATTAACCTCGTTAATGATGTCGTATTCCTGCTGCATATCTATGCACTCTTTTTCGTGGTTTTGCGGGATGTTGTCCGGCTTGATGTTTTGGGTTTTGTTGTTTTTGTTGTTGCCGTTGATGTTTTTGCCGTTTTTGTGCCCGCCATTTTCGTTTCAAGATCGGCAATGCGTTTTTCAAGCTCGGCCTGTTTTTTTCGTGCTTCAACGGCAACCGCTTCGACACGTTCCAAATCCTCACGGGGGACAAGGTCCAGTTTTGCGATCATGTCATCAATACGTTCGCGGATATCATTCTGGATTTGCTGCTGAACATGGCTGATTAACCCAACTGCGCCACCGGCAAGCTGTGCAACATCATCAAGAACTTTTGAACCTTTAATCATAAACCGTAAATAACCTGAAAATATTATTTTTATTTACACTATCCCTAATCTCACCTTAATCTCGGATGACTAGCACGGTTTGTGCGGACTCTCAAGTATATGATTCGCAAATATGCGGTTTTGTTGACAAGAAACTTATCCCGATGCCTTGTGTCGCTAGGCGATGAGCCATTGTCATTTTGGCGTTTTAAACGCATTATAGTTTGTGTGATCGGACCCTCTTAACACCAAGTAAAAAAGGTTTATGTAGATGATTTTGGTAACTGGCGGCGCAGGATTTGTTGGTTCTAACCTTCTGTACGGACTTGAGCAGCGCGATGTCCATGATGTCGTTGTGTGTGATGCGTTGGGGAAGGGCGATAAATGGCAGAATATAAGTAAGCGCGAGGTAGATAATGTTATCCGTCCTGACCAGCTTCATGATTTTCTTGCCGATAAAGGACATGAAATCGATGTGATTGTGAATTGTGCCGGCACGGTGTCAACGGCCGAGCGTGATGCCGACATGGTCATGTATAATAATTTTGCCCTATCCCGTTTTCTTGCAAACTGGGCGGCGGAAAATGACGTGCGATACATTTATCTATCTTCCTATTCAACATACGGTGACGGTTCCGGCGGCGCTTTCTTTGGGGATCGGGCGGATTGCAAACTTTATCAATGCAGAGTTGTGGGGGATTCCGACGGGTGGGGACTGGGGGGTGATTTATCCGAACGTCGACCGGCAGCCTCGGCTGCGACCTGACCTGGGAGGCCAGCGGCACCCAGGCGAACGCGATCGGCGCGTGGGCGATCGGCGCCAGCTGGGGCGAGGTCTCGGAATCGGACGCCATGGCCGCGCTGCACGCCTCGATGGATGCGGGAGTGAATTTCTTCGACACCGCCGA
>JAUICS010000018.1 GCA_030427765.1 Alphaproteobacteria bacterium | reverse complement strand
GAGCAGGGCAATATTCGCACCGTTATTCATCACCCTGACCATATCCTGAAATGCGCTTTCGATACCCGACATTTCAAGGCCAACGTCAAACCCCTCAACCATGCCAAGGTCACGCATGGCATCATCTAGACTTTCATTGGAAACATTGACCGCGCGGGTTGCGCCCATTTTCTTCGCCAGATCCAGACGGTACGGGTTTACATCAGTAATCACGACATGGCGTGCACCGACATGTTTACAAATGGCCACGGCCATAATGCCGATCGGCCCCGCGCCGGTGATCAAAATATCCTCCCCGACCATATCGAACGATAATGCCGCATGTGTTGCATTTCCAAACGGATCAAATATCGCGGCCAGATCATCGGGAATTTCATCCGGTATTGGAAATACGTTACGGGCGGGCAGGGATAGATATTCGGCAAAACTGCCCTGACGATGCACACCAACGCCGCGTTCGTCACGGCACAAATGCCGTTTTCCGGCGCGGCAGTTACGGCAATGCCCGCAGACGATATGTCCTTCACCGGAGACACGTTGCCCTTCCTTCAAATGTGTGGCCTCGCTTCCGGTCTTCACGACCACACCGACATATTCATGCCCGACAATCATTGGTACCGGAATTGTCGCCTGCGCCCATTTATCCCATTTATAGATATGAACGTCCGTGCCGCAAATTGCGCTTTTAACAATTTTGATAAGAACATCGTTTGGCCCGATATCCGGAATGGGTTGATTTTCAACCAGCCATAGCCCCTCCTCGGGTTTTGACTTCTCAAGTCCTATCATGGAGTTTTTGAGGGCGTTTTTAACGGTCGTCGTCATGCAGCAGCATCCTTTAAAATGCCAAGCAACTTACCAACCTCTTCAAACGCCGCAACGGCCTTATCAATATGATGTTTTTCATGCGCACATGACATTTGTGTGCGGATACGTGCCTTACTCTGCGGTACAACGGGGAAGGAGAAACCGACGACATACACGCCGCGTTTCAACATTTCCTCGGCAAATTTTCCGGCCAGCGCCGCATCATAAATCATCACCGGAATAATCGGGTGCTCACCGGGCAGAAGGTCAAAGCCCAGTGCCGCCATTTTCGACCGGAAATACTGCGCGTTATCTTGTAATTTTTTGCGCATGGCCGCGCCGTCACGTTCGATGATGTCCAGCGCCTTAATCGTCATTGCGCCAATAACAGGGGCAAGTGTATTTGAAAATAGATACGGGCGTGATCGTTGACGCAGCCATTCAATCACTGGTTTCGGACCGACCGTATACCCGCCGGATGAGCCGCCCAGTGCCTTGCCGAACGTCCCTGTGATAATGTCCACGCGGTCGATCAGGCCGTAATGATCGGCGGTGCCGGAATTGCCCTCACCCATAAACCCGACGGCGTGGCTGTCGTCCACCACGACCATTGCATCATATTTGTCGGCAAGGTCACAAATATCCGGCAAATTCGCCAGATACCCGTCCATGGAAAAGACACCGTCCGTGACGATAACGCGGAAACGCTGGTCTTGCGCTTCCTTCAGGCAACGTTCCAAATCCGCCATATCATTGTTTTTGTAGCGGTAACGGGTGGATTTGCACAAACGCACACCGTCGATGATGCTGGCATGATTTAGTTCATCACTGATAATCGCATCTTCCGGCCCGATGATCGTTTCGAACAGACCCGTGTTCGCGTCAAAGCAGGAGGAGTATAAAATGGCGTCTTCCTTACCCTTGAACTTGGAAATACGCGCTTCAAGATTTTTATGGAGGTCAAGAGTCCCGCAAATAAACCGGACGGATGCCATTCCGGCCTTGTATTTATCAAGGGCGTCTTTCCCCGCAGTAACAATCTCCTCGTTATTTGCAAGCCCAAGATAGTTATTGGCACAGAAATTCAGAACATCTTCACCGGTACTCACGTGAATATCGGCGGCTTGTGGCGATGTGATCACGCGCTCGGGCTTGAACAAACCGGCCTCTTTAATCCCTTCGATTTCCCTTTCCAGATGCGCAATAAGTTCTTTTGCCATGCCAGTTCCTTTCATGTATTTTGTGTTTTGCAAACGCCTATAAACCTAGGCCTCAAACGCAAATTAGTATAGCCTTCGAAATGCGGCGACAAAAGAGTGGAAATGACAAATACTAGACGCAGCGCAGCAAACGGACAAAACGTACAGAGTAGTTGATAACGAAAGGGTATAGTGCCACATGTCAGATTCTCAAGATCTCCCGAACTGTCCAAAATGTGAGTCTTCCTATGTTTATGAGGATCGCGGAATGTTAACCTGCCCCGAATGCGGACATGAATGGCCGGCGGACGGAAAAATTGGCGGAGAAAATGGCGAAGGCGGATCTAGCGGCAAAGTCATTCGTGACGCGAACGGCGTGGAATTGAACGATGGCGATACGGTTACCGTGATTAAGGATTTGAAGGTGAAGGGGTCATCCTCCGTTGTGAAGGTCGGAACAAAGGTCAAAAACATCCGCCTTGTCGAGGATGATCACGACATTGACTGCAAAATCCCCGGCGTCGGAGCCATGGGCCTAAAATCCATGTATGTCAAAAAGGTTACGGATTAATTTTGCCCGAAATTTTTAATTCTTTTTTAGGGATGTTACCATAGAAACTATTAGAGATAATTAGTGTGTGGTTAACATGGAAAAAGATACTCCCGAAGTGACATCAGATGAATACGGTTTTAATGTGCGTTTGGCCATTAAGAAAAGTACTGTGCGAAAAACATGTAGGTTTTTACTTATGGCGGTTTTTGCCGGTTTCTTGGGTATAAATGCTTATGTTCTAAAAACCGTGTATGACAATAATGATGGTATGCGTGTTAGCCGCTCAATTAGTCAGGTGCAAAGTGAATTAAGAAGCCATGAGCGGACTTTAATGATTGGAAGCACGAGGCACGAAAAGCGGCAACGGCTTTAGATAGGTTATCTAGCAAAATGTCGACATTTGAGAGAGATATGGCGCAGGTTAAAAATCTTTCCTCACAAATGCATAATGTTTTAAAAAAAAACAAGTTGATGGACTCCAATTATATCCAAGAGGCACATTAGATAATTTAGAAAATTCTTTAAAGTTAAAGGATATGGCATATGTGCCTGAACTAGGCCGGTTCTATAAATTCACTGGAAAAGGCTTGGAAATGTACAATCACCATGCACAGAAAATGGCATCAATTCCAGCAAGTTCGGATGTTCCTACAATAAGTTGGCCAATGGGAATAACTTACGATAGTGACCGTAAAAAAATTGCAATTGTAACATTGGGTGGTGAAGGGTTTTTATATGAATATGACCCTTTTAAAAATAATTGGTCAGTCTTGGCAAGTATGGAAAACGATGACTATAAGTACATAACTTATGATAATAAAATTAAACGCTATATCTTAATTCCAGCAGAAAGACATCAGAGAAATAATCCTTCTTATACCGTTTTCGATCCAATGACAGGTAAGCAAGAGAAGAAAAAAATAAGTAAACCAAAATACAGAAAAATGGTTCGGTCAATAAACCAAAAATAAATGGTTTATGGGTTTACCGTTATGCTAACGTGGTCGCAAGACTAACATTTATAAGCATAGGCGCATTTATATGAACGAACATGTTGCGGGCGCACCGCAGAAAAAAGCATCTGGCATTATTGGGTTTTTTAAGGGACTTGGCATTTTTGTGCTGGCCTGCGTTTTTATTGCGGCGTTGGTCCTTCTCGGCATAAAATTCATTCTGTTTCCGGGGGAATTCAAACCGGTAAAATTAAGTGATAAGGAAGAAGTGGTTCTGGAGCAGAAACTGGACACACTTGAAACCGCAAATCCGTCCATATCGTTTCGCGGTGGCAATAGCCTTAACGCGCCGTTGGAGCCACGTGCGTACAGTGAGGATGGCGCGGTGCGGGCGGTTAGCTTTACGGAGCGCGAACTAAACGCCCTGATTGCCAAAAATTCCGACCTTGCCACAAAACTGGCGATTGATCTGGATGATGGATTGGCAAGTGCACGTTTGCGTCTACCGCTTGATCCCGATCTTCCGGTTGTCGGCGGAAAGGTTTTGAATGCATCGGCGGGGGTTGAGCTCGGCTACGAAAACGGAAAACCGATTGTCGTGTTAAAGGGCGTGATGATATGGGGCGTACCGATTCCGAATGCGTGGCTTGGAAACCTTAAAAACATTGACCTTGTGAAGGAATTTGATGGGGATGAAGGGTTCTGGAAAAGCTTTTCCAACGGTATCGCAAATATAAATCTTGAGCGCGATAAAATCACCGTGCGGTTTAAAGAATAAAGTGGAACGGCCCGCGTCCAAAATAACCATACAGAAAATCCGCCTGATATGGTTCGGCACCACGGCGGCGGAATTTATCGCCTTCATGGGTTTTGTGGCGTTATGGATGGTTTCCTTTGCCGAAACCATGCATGTCTGGTGGTTAATTGTACCGGCGTTGTCTATGCATTTGGTGATGCATAATTATCGCGAAAAATATTGCCGCTGCCCCCACTGCAATACATCCCTTTTGGGGTTCGACGGCGATAATATCTTCGCCAAAACCTGCGAAAAATGCGGTGAGAGGTTTTGAATACTACTTTTTTATCGCCTTTTTTGCGTTAAGTGGATATTATCCGGCGGATGAAAAACGCAAAACCCATATTGATCATGCAATTACGGCCGGAGGATTCAATTGCCGATAGTGAATACGGCTGTTTCCTCAAATACGGCGCGATGCCGGCCGAGGATACGGTACGCCTGCGTCTCGAGAAATCGGGCATTCCGGAATACATTAACCTTGACGATTACAGTGCGATATTGGTGGGCGGTAGTCCCTTCGACATCTCAACCCCCGCTGACCAGAAATCTGATATCCAGAAGAAGATTGAGACCGATTTTAACCGTTTGATGGATGATGTCGTCACGCGTGACTTCCCATTCCTCGGTGCTTGTTCGGGTTGCGGATTGCTTGGAAATTATACCGGCACCCCGATTACACGCAAATATGGCGAGCCTGTAAGCTGCGTCCGTGTAAGCGTTATCGATTCCGGACGGGATGATAAATTACTGAGCGGATTTCCGGATGAAATTGATGTACTGCTCGGTCATAAGGAGGCACTGGATAAAACGCCGGATGAAGCCACATTGCTTGTTACTGGAAAGAACTGCCCTGTACAGATGTTCCGTGTCGGCCAAAATGTATATGCGACGCAGTTCCATCCTGAGGGCGATGCACATGAATTCAGCATGCGTATCGATACATACAAAAATCATGGGTATTTCGAACCTCATGAGGCCGATGCCCTAAAACAAAATGTCAGCCGTCGTCCGACACCATATGCGCAGGAAATATTAAAACGCTTTGTTGATACTTATTACCGGGATGCCACGTAACCCCACATGAGAACGTTTACGACCTACGGAAATTGCCAGATGGAGGCATTGGCGAAAAGCCTGTGCCAGCAACCGGCATTTAAAGATGTGTATGAGCATATAGACGTGCCGCCAATTCGCAATGTCGGGAATTACAATCTGGATGGCGTGGCCGAGAAAATCGCACAGGCCGATGTAATATTTTACCAGTTTGTGGGGGAAGTCGGGAAACCGCCCGAAATGTCCAGTGACAATATCCTCAAACATGCAAAATCGGGTGCCGAACGTATATGCATGCCCTCTATGTATTTTGACGGTTATTTTCCGCATGTTGGTATGATGCGACTGGCGGGGGAGCGTATTAAGCTCCAGAACATGCGTAACGTGCATGATTTTTTCGCCATGGCTGGGGCAGTGAAAAATATTCCACTAGATGATCTTCTTATTCGGGTTAAATCGCCGGATTTTTACCCGAAATCCCTGACATTGGAATTATTCAGTGCGGCCTTGGAAGAGCTCTCAAAGCGTGAGGATGATCAGGGCGTTGACATTCGCATTAGTGATTTTATTCGTGAACATTACAAAGACCATAAACTGTTTAACCAGCAAAATCACCCGCGCGGCATTTTGATGAACGATGTGATACGCCGGATCATGGAGTATCTGGGCCTTGAATGGCATGTGCCAAAACGGTCAGTCGGGTTTCAGGATACAATACAGGTGCCGCTGTATGTCAGCACTTATAAAAACCTTGAGTGCCGTTTTGAGGAAGACTTTGACGTGTACAAATCAGGCAAGAAAAATCTCTCGCAGCGTGAGGTTTTTGAAACATATTATGCGGCCTACGGCAAAATGGATAAGGCGGCGCTGACAGCGTATATTAACGATAATAAACCGTACGTGATGGATATTGTATGACAGGCTCTGGCGATTAGTAATCGAACCCGAATATGCGGTGGGCGATCCAATCCAGCGGTGATTTATGCGGCTCACCCCGCGCGGCTTTTTCCAAATCGGCCCTAAACTTTGCCTTGCGTTCACCTTCGTGGATTTTTACGGCGGCACTGACAATACCGCCATCCATTGGGCTTCCGCCGGCAACGACGGTGCCGAATTCACCTAGCGCAGATGTTTTGTCGGTATCGGCACGGTCTTCCGTCGGCGATGGCTGCGGTGTTTTTAGCGCCTTTTTCAGCTTGCGAGCATATGCCTCGTCTTGTGCAATCAAATCATCGTTATCATCGCACCACATTGCTTTCTCCAAAAAACATTAAGGTGATTTAACGTATCACAATGCGCTGAATTTATTAAGCTGAATATATCAAGGTTAGAATTTGCCGTTTTTAAAGAAATAATCAGCAAGTGCAAGTGTTTTAGAAGACCATGATATGAAGCTATGCGTTGCTCGAATGACTACATGGTCTGACATACCGTTTATTTTCGAATTTGCAATACTTACACGTCCGTCATGTGGTTTTGGAACGCAAAGCTGACCAAGAGGATAACACCAACCTCTAGAGCCTGCTATAACTCCTAAATCATAGTAAATGTCATCTTTGATATTTCGTGTGTTTTTTGTCGTTAATTCTTGGCCAGCTGGACCAAATAGCATTTTATAAGCAAATACGTTTTGTAATAAATCAGCTATTTCACTTCCTTGATTTGGTGGTGCTATCATAACAACTCGTCCAAGTGTTTTATGATCAACTTGATCGCGGTACTTTTGAAGAAAACGCCTTATTACCAGTCCACCCATTGAATGTGTCAGGAAATGTATCTTTGTAGCAGAAGACCATATGCTTTCCTGGTTCATACGTTTTGAGACAAAATCTGATAGGCCATCTATATTCAAGCGTGTTGATGGATATGTGATATTCAAAGTTTTATAACCGCGTTTCTTTATGAATGCCTCTGCAAAAAGCATATTCAATTTCGTATGTCCAATGCCATGAAGTAATACAACCGTTTCCATTTTAATTCTCTGTCTATCTTGATTAACCATACTATTTTTTTCGATAATTTGATAAATTTAGATTGAAAAATGATTCAAGAGGTTTTGTATGGCTAACGAAGAGAACAGGCGTCCTTTAAAAATTAGAGGTTGGAAAATCACACAAAATTTTGCGTCTTGGCTTTCAAAGCAAAATGTTACTCCTAATCAGATTTCGATAGCCAGTATTGTGTTTTCTGTTATGGCAGGAATATTCTTCTTATCCTTTCAACACACTGATATATATGGTCTTTTATTTTCGGTAGCAATAATTCTGACTTGTCTTTTCGGAAGGGGATGTTGCAATGTTTTTGACGGGCTGGTGGCTGTAGAAGGTGGCAAATTAACATCTTCTGGAGAGCTGTTTAACGATGTACCAGACCGTATTTCTGATGCTGTAATAATCATAACATGCGGCTACGCTTCAGGTTTCTCAGAATTGGGATGGCTTGCTGCTGTTTTATCAATAATGACTGCTTATGTTAGAACGCTTGCAAGAAGTATTGGGGCACCATCCGATTTTCAAGGGCCGATGGGAAAGGTACCACGCATGGCCGTAGTCAGCATTGCAACCCTTCTCACTCCTTTGGAGTTTTTGTATCTAGATAGCTTCTATATCTTACAAATGGGACTAGTAATAATTTCGATTGGTTGCGTATTTACAGTGATGAAACGCCTTAAAGCTGCTTACGACTATATGGAGAACAATATAAATGTTTAATCTTGAAAATACAGATCCAGTTTTAGGTAGTATAGGTATAATATTTACATTGCTGATTATTGCCACAATTATTGTCGGAATAATGCGGTTTAAAGACAACTCAGACTCGTTCAAAGAATTATCTGATCGGGTGAAGAGTTGGTGGTTTATGATTGTCATTTTTTCAGTGGCTATAATGACATCGCCAATTATCTCTGTCGTTTTCTTCTCTATATTGAGTTTTCTGGCATTTAAGGAATACGTATCAATTATACCTCTTAGGCAAGCTGATCGGCCTGTTCTGTTTTGGGCTTACTTAACAATTCCAATACAGTTTGTTTTTGTTGGGACAGGTGCGTATGGTTTATTTATAGTCTTTATTCCAGTTTGGGTTTTTTTCTTGCTTCCATTCCGCACTCTTATCGCCGGCAATACAGATGGTTTTTTGAAGTCTGTAGCTACAATTAGCTGGGGCTTGATGATTACAGTTTTTGCAATTTCGCATACTGCGATGTTGATGCATTTTCCAACAACAGAAACTCACTTGGCCGGAGGTGTTGGTTTAATTATGTTTCTCGCAATACTTAATCAGGGAAATGACGTAGCGCAGTATGTGTGGGGCAAACTTTTTGGTAAAAATCCAATACTGCCTAAAGTAAGTCCTAAAAAAACATGGGAGGGTTTAATTGGCGGTCTTGTAACTACAGTTTTTGGCGCAGTGTTATTAGCCCCGATCCTTACTCCTTTCGATCTTTCATTTTCGTTGCTTGCCGGAATATTGATAGGGGCTGCCGGTTTTATTGGTGACGTAACATTCTCTGCATTGAAACGTGATCTAAAAATCAAGGACGCTGGTAGCTTTATACCTGGTCACGGTGGTATATTAGATAGGATAGACTCTCTTGCCCTAACGGCACCTTTGTTTTTTCATATGACGCGGTATTTCTATTATTAGAGAGACTAATATGGGCTTGGTTCGTTTACTTAGAATTATCTTTTATGCCTTGATTGTAAGGCCATTTCTAATATTCGTTCTTGGCTTGAATGTTAGAAACTTAGAAAAACTCTATGTCTCTGATAGCGCTCGTTTGATTGCGGCAAACCACAACTCTCATCTTGATGCGCTTGTTATTATGAGTCTCTTCAAAATTTCTCAGATCCATCAAGTAAAATTTGTGGCTGCAAAAGATTATTTTTGTCGTACGCCTTTTTTAGAATGGTTTTCCATCAATATTATCGGGATTATACCGATAGATCGGAACGGAGCAACTAAGGACCCCCTTGGGCCTGTTCAGAATGCGATCAAGGAAGGTTATACGGTGGTAATCTTCCCTGAAGGATCACGCGGGAAGCCTGAAAAACGAGAGAATTTAAAATTTGGAGTTGCAAAATTGATGGAATGTAATCCAGAAATGAAACTTACTCCTGTATTTATGCATGGTCTAGGAAAGTCTCTGCCCCGTGGTGAGGCTCTTTTAGTACCTTTTATTTGCTACATTAACATCGGAGATGAAATGATTTGGTCGGGAAATAAAAAAACTTTTATGGAGCAGCTTGAGATCAGATTTGATGATTTAGAAAAAGAAATATCCCCTAAAGACTGGAAATAAGAAATAAATGGTGGAGGAGGATGGATTTGAACCACCGTAGACCGAAGTCGCCTGATTTACAGTCAGGTGCAATTGACCGCTCTGCCACTCCTCCACTATATTAGTCGTCTTAATCTTCCCTTGGATGTCGTTGTTTCGTTCCTCACGTATTAATATATACGCTTCGTCACTCCCGCCTAATCCAAAACAATTTAAACCAACTACATCAAAAACAACGTTTTATGTGGACGTTAAATTTCAAAGTGATAGAAAAGGGAATTTGCCCTTTAATGTCAAGTTGTGTTTTGTAAAAAGATGAAAAGAAATACGCTTATCGATAACACTGATAATATGTATTTCATTAATAGCGGAGTAACTGTTGAAAATGATGCTGAAAGAAATATCCTGATGACTGAATTGAAGCGAATGATTGATTCATTGGAAGATAACTTGAGAATTCCTTTTGAAAAGCATTACGAAGGTTATAAATACCAAGAAATTGCTGACGAATTGGATTTACCTCTAGGAACAGTTAAAAGTAGAATCTTTTTTGCCAGAAAAGCATTGAAGGAAATGATCAATATGCAATATGGTGATATTGATATGTTCAAGACTCGTCTAGCATCATAAATAATACGTTCAGTATATTTGCTCATGCAAACCGATTATTACCATGCATGAAATAGCAGATATTTTACTGGATTGGTCTAAGACCATTGATAGGGATCTTCCGTGGAAACAAACGGATGATCCCTATTTTATTTGGTTGTCTGAAATAATTCTCCAACAAACTAGAGTTGCCCAAGGCACTCCATATTATTTAAAATTTATAGAGTTATTTCCTACCGTTCAACATTTAGCTGCTGCAACACAAGAAGAACTGTATAAAGCATGGGAAGGATTGGGGTATTATAGTAGAGCAAGAAATTTGCATGCTTCTGCCAAGATAATTGCAGACGAATTCTATGGAAAATTTCCTTCTACTTATGATGACATTTTACAATTGAAAGGTGTAGGTCCATATACTGCGGCTGCAATAGCAAGCTTCGCTTTTGGAGAAGATAAAGCAGTGCTTGATGGAAATGTTTTCCGTGTTTTATCTCGACTTTTCGATATCGATACTGATATACTTAGCTCACAAGGAAAGAAAGAATTTCAGCTTATAGTCAATGAACTTCTTCCACGTGGCGAATCTGCCGAATTCAATCAAGCAATCATGGACTTTGGTGCCTTATATTGTGTGGGAAAAACTCCCGACTGTATGTTTTGCCCACTTCAACAGCATTGTCTGGCGTATAAAAATGGATCAGTTCATGAAAGACCTGTCAAGAAAAAATCAGGGAAGAAAAGGCATCGCTATTTTCATTATTTTGTTTTGGGTTTGCCCCAAAATGGCGATAATGATACATATTACTTAGTGGAAAAAAGAGAAGATAAGGATATCTGGGCGGGTTTGTATCAATTCCCTATGATAGAAAATCAAAATAAACTGAAACACATTTCCAAGATAGAATGCAAAGATGCTTTTGATATTTCAATTATAAAGGAGCCCGAATTGATATATGAGACTGAACAAACCTTAAGTCATCAAATCATACATGCGCGATTTTATCAAGCTGAATTATCCAATACACATTCTATAGTTTCGGATAATAATAATAATAATAATACATCGGATTATAAATTACTCACTGAACAGAATCTTAAGGCACTTGGATTTCCAAGAGTAATACGAAAGTTTCTGGACGATTTTTTATTGACAGAGTAAGCATTTTGTTTTCAAAAGTCATGGTGAATTTAACCCAAATTATGCATTAGAGCTTTGTGATGAGTTTCGAAAATGCAATAAAATCAGGAGATTTGGAAGATTTAACCCGACTTATGCATTAGAACTTTGTAATGAGGGCTGAAATAGCAATAAAATATGAGTTTTTAAGAATGAACCATAGCCATAGTTATGGTGATTGATTAAAAACTAGCATAGCGACATATTTTGCAGCTATTTCAGAACGTAATAGATTT
>JAUICS010000017.1 GCA_030427765.1 Alphaproteobacteria bacterium | reverse complement strand
AAGGTTTCTTAGAAACCGCCAATTATAATTTATTTGCACTGCCATCACGTCATGTCTTGATCGATCTTTTGACGGATTCGGGTACGTCCAGCATGTCGGCACGCCAGTGGGCCGGTGTGATGGAGGGCGATGAATCGTACGCAGGAAGCCCATCATATATGCGGTTTGAGAAAGCCGTTCGCAATTTAATGCCGTTTGATTACATTATTCCAACGCATCAGGGCCGCGCGGCCGAACGTATCCTGTTTTCGATTGTCCTGAAGAAGGGCGATTTTATTCCGTCGAATACCCATTTCGATACCACCCGCGCGAATATCGAGTTTACGGGGGCAGAAGCGGTTGATCTGGTCATTGAAGAAGGTAAACAGCCGCAAACCGATCACCCCTTTAAGGGCAATATGAATGTTGCGCGGCTCGAGCAATTCATTGCCGACAAAGGCGTTGATAACGTGCCGCTAGTGATGATTACCATTACGAATAATTCCGGTGGCGGCCAGCCCGTGTCACTTCAAAACATCGCCGATGTTTCTGCGGTGTGTAAGAAACACGGTATCCCATTCTTTATTGATGCATGCCGTTTTGCCGAAAACGCATGGTTTATCAAAATGCGTGAGGATGGTTACGCCGATGTTCCGGTCACGGATATTGTTCGTAAGATTTTCTCCTACGCCGATGGCTGCACGATGAGTGCCAAGAAAGACGGTCTTGTGAATATGGGCGGCTGGCTTGCCTTGAATAATCCGGAATGGGAAGAAAAATGCCGTAACTTACTTATCTTGACCGAGGGGTTCCCAACATATGGCGGTCTTGCTGGTCGTGATCTTGAGGCAATTGCCGTGGGGCTTGAGGAAGTTGTCGAGGATGATTACCTGAAATACCGTATTGCCTCCACCCAATATGTGGGTGACCACCTGCATAAACATGGTGTGCCGATTATGCGTCCGGTTGGCGGGCATGCCGTATATATTGATGCGCGCGGTTTCTTACCGCATATAGACCCGATGGAATATCCGGGACAGGCCTTGGCCATCGAACTGTATTTACATGGCGGTATTCGTGGATGCGAGATTGGAACCGTTATGTTCGGACGTAAACCGGACGGTACAGAAGAAGCGGCACCAATGGACCTTGTGCGTCTGGCTATTCCGCGCCGTGTCTATACGCAATCTCACATGGATTATGTGGTTGAGGCCATTTGTGAGGTTTATGATTATCGTAACCAGATAACAGGTGTTGAAATTGTGAAGGAGCCGCAAGCTCTTCGCCATTTCACATCCCATTTCAGACCATTAAAGGCAGACGCCGCAAAGAAGTGCGCTTAACGTCTTATACTCTTAACGACGCATCCCCGGCATATCCATCATAAATTCGGCCGCCGCGCGATTCACGTTTGGTGAGTATTTGTCGACGGTTTTTGTTAAACTGTCCAATTCGCGTCCGAGAACTTTGAGTGATGGTAGCGAGGCAATAATCGTATATATGCCGCCAATCATGGCAAATGTTGTTGTGGACATTGCCGTTTCATAAAGGGCAATCAGAATAATTCCGGAACACGCAATTACACCGGCAGCGGTTTCAAGGCGCAGGCGCGATGCTGTTCTAAGCGATGCTTGTTGTTGGTGCAGGTAAAATAATTGGTCACGGCGCCGTTCGGTAAAATAATCCTCGACCTTACGCGGCATCTTATTGTTCTCGTCTTCACGCAGGGCGCGCCGGATCATGTAATTGTATGTTTCACGCAGTGTCTTGCTGTTCCGTGTTTCCTTATTGATATCCCATTTGTTGTATATGGCACGGATGTTTCGTGTTGATGTAATGACAGATCGTCCCAGATCCAAGGGATTGATAACGGTTTTGCCGACCATTGTCGCGGCGTTTGCAAATTCTTCTTTTAAAAAGTTTGCAGACGTCAGAACTTTTTCTGTGAAGGTCAGTTTTTGCTTCTTCGTTCTGAAGTTTTTTTGAATTTTCATTAATGCATCACGTGACAGGCGTTTAATTTCAATTCGTGATGGACGTGATTCATTGTCCGGGTTTGCGTGGATTTCAATATATTGGCTCACCATTGCCGTGATGTTTTCCGGTGTTTCTTCATCAACCTGCAAAATAGCATTCAGAACCTGAACATCGTCTTGCAGTTTCTGTCGCTGGTCCATCAGGGATTTGATCGCCACATATGCAAGCGACAATTGCACCATTGGAAGGGGTGTCAGGGCCAATGGCACAAGCGATAACGTTGTTACCGCAGAACCTGCGATCATAGTGCCGTTTAGGAGGACAAAAAAATCGGAGATGACTTCACTGGCCAACGCGCCGCTAACGTCTTTCAGGTTGGCTTCACGTTCGGCAATGACGTTGCCGAGCCATTTTTTATCAAGGTCTGATAATGTTGTGTATGTCATAGGGACACTAAATTCCTGTGGCGTAAAAAGTCAAGGAAAAAATTATATGTAAAAGAAGTTTTGGTTATGATTTGGTCAACCCCCATTTTTAATCCAGTTTTTTTAGTTCGTAATGTTCACAGTTGTTCTGGTGTAAGGGGAGATGTTTGGGTAGCGTGCGGACAAACATCTCCCCTTGCATGCATCATCGGCATAGGCGGCTTGTAGGCAAGTGAACTATGAGGCCGAACATGATTATAATGATGCCGCCAGTCTTCAATGATGACCTGCGCTTCTTTGAGGCTCTAAAACAGTTCACCATTCAGGCATTCATCTCGTAGTCGCCCGTAAAAGCTCTCGTTATAGCCATTCTCCCACGGACTGCCAGGCTCTATAAAGGCTGTTTTTACCATCAATTTATGCAACCAGTTTTGCAATATTTTAGCAGTAAATTCAGAGCCATTATTCGAGCGGATATAATCAGGCAGTCCTTCGGAGGCAAACAAATTACTGAGCGTTTCCAGCACATCATCAGACTTTAAGGCGCGCTCGATGCGGATAGCCAGACATTTGCGGCTGTACCGGCGATCTGACTTGAGACTTCAGCAGCGATTGGGGATTTGTAACAACTGGTCGATAGAGACATCCTTGTTCAAGAAGGGGCTGGCCTTAGCGCTCGCCATACAATTCAATACATTAGTTACTTCTCTAGAACGATCCACTCATTGATTGAATCATCAAAACAACTGCATTCTTCTATGCCTAAATTTTCAGGAGGTGTTGAACTGCCAGAATGACCTCTATATTTACAAGCCTCGTGGCACTGTAACGTAAAGCTATTATTTGAATTTCGAATTTGATTGCTAAAAGCATAAAGAAACATGAATGCTATGAAAGCAGCTGTGCTGCCGATGGATATAAGGATATATTTTCGGTTAATTTTATTTGCTGGTTTTTGGGAAATTCCTAACTGGTATCCTGCAATAGCAAAAGCACCTAATGAACCAAGAAAAATAATGACAAAAAGAGACCCTATAAATGCTTCAGTCCACTCTGGCCATATGTTATCACCGAAGATGAAGAGCCAGAATACGCCAGCGATTATGCCTGTAATAGCTGCTGCAATAATAAAAGAGGCAAATAAGCCCGGAATGATAAACAAGATCGTGTAGGAAACTTTATGGTTCATAATAATATCAAAATAAATTAAAGAGTTATCATAAGTGAGTTTACTTAATCTGTAGACAAGCACATGTATATCAAGACAGAATTTGATATTTTCTATCCTAATAGAAAAAAATTTCTAATTACTAATGATTCTCCAGATTGTTTTCTTAAATATATTGATCAGGTTTTTGTTACCCAAAGTCTGAGGATAATAAATATCTTCAAGGCTAATAAGCACAGTTAATCATTGGGAGGAGAATAATCAAAAACTTCTGAAAAATCTTTTGCGCCCGGCACTTTTTCAAATGCGCTATTTATAGGTGCATTTAAGTGTGGAATTATTGTCTTATCATAATTTGCAATTGTATTTACATCGTAAACAGCATGATTATCGGGATTATCCATATATTCATCCGATTCCAACCCGCTCATGAACCTCCAGCCACTATCAATATCGTTATCAGGTTGTTCACGGTACATAAATCTCACAGGATGCCCCTCAACTGTTATTTTATCAGTTGCAATACATCCTCCCATATTTTCGACAAGAGGATGGGTTTCTTCGGCTGAAGGAAAAAATTTCTTAATAATCAATTTAATATTCTTAATCATGAATTTAATATGATGTATGTCTTTAATTTATGCAATATTGAAATTCCTGACCACAAGTAATAGTTGAAATATAGGAAGTTTCTAAAGAGAATTTATTAAATGCCTTTTCCGGTCGATGAGAAATATATTGAAGCTGCAGAAAAAGAACTGGGCGGTAAATTTCCCAAAACGTTTCGCAGCAAAATGCAACGCTCAAACGGCGGTGAAGTAGAGATACAGGGCGAAGTATTTTTTCTTTATCCGTTTTACGATACCTCTGATCGAAAACATATTGTACGCACCTGCAATAGCATCGTTCATGAAACCAAAAAAGAACAGAATGACTTCGGTTTACCAGACAGTATAATTGCGATAGGCGATAACGGTGGAGGAGATCTCCTTGTTTACAAAATCTCTCCAGAAGGACAAATAGGACCGCAAATTTATTGGCGCGATCATACGACCGGCGAATTGAATTTCGTATCAGACGATTTCTCTTGTCTGATTGTCGATTAAATTTAATATTCATTTGCGAGCAATGAATTTAGTGAGGACGAATATATGCTGTTTTCAAAGGGAACAATAGAGCCTGTTGTTGCCATTCCTGATCGATTTCATTTTTCCGGGACTCCCTCTAAGCAAGATTTAAAAAATCTGGCGGATAATAAGAATATTAAAACATTACAAACCACCGAAAATATTTCACAAAAAACTGCGGAAAGACTGAACGAATATTTCTTTAAGCTCAGGCCGGATGTCGCACTGCGATTGTACGGGTTTATTAATAAAGAAAGAATATGTGATCTCGAATTTTGTCCTGTGATGAGTCATGTCGAACATTTTTTTGCAGACTGCATGCACAATGCCACGAATATTGAGAAAATTGCCAGCATTCCAAACCTGAAAAGCTTGAGTATAGGAATTTATAACCTCGATAACTTTGATGTTCTTGCTAATATTAATCCTAATCTTGAATTTTTATGTCTGGGTGAAACAAAGTCTAAAAAACCTGACCTCAAACATTTGAATCGATTTGAAAATTTAAAATCATTAATTATATCGGGACACCAAAAAAATATTGATGTTTTATCCTCTTTAAACAAACTTGAAACCTTGTCTCTCCGGGGCATTTCGACGAATAATTTGGATTATTTGAAACCATTGAATAATTTAACCGAGATTAATATTCATCTTGGTGGGATAAAGGATTTTTCTGCTCTAAAAGAGTGCAAAACAATTAAAAACTTAGAACTCTTCCAAATTCGTGGGCTCTCCGATCTCTCTTTTGTTTCTTTGATGGAAAGCCTTGAGACGCTTTTTCTACAATGCCTCAAAAATGTTCAAACGCTTCCCCCTATGGAGAAACTAACGCATTTAAATCGCTTGGTTCTTGAGACAATGAAGGAATTGAGAGATATCTCGTCTTTGGAAAATGTTCCGAATTTAAAAGAATTCATACATATCTCAGCCCAGAACATGCAACCTGAAGATTACATTCCTCTCTTAAAAAACGAGAGTGTATCTTCACTGTGTGTCGGTTTTGGAAGCGATAAAAGAAATACAGTCTTCAGGAAACTAGCCCAAGAATACGGTAAGCAAGCTGATGAGTTATAGATTTTGATCATAAGGGTTCTTTTTGTATGATCCATTCTGCTTCTGCGTTTTGTCGATTAAGCATATAGCCGGGCTCTAACTCAGCAATTTCTTGAATATCCGGATGTTTTTCGACCACCGCTTTCATGCTTACGACAATTGATGTTTCAGGATCCGCATTCGCACATAAAAAAGCCCAGGAGTGATCCTCTGAATAATGTATAACAGTGACAATATCTTCCCCGTTCATCACACCCGGTGTTGTGATTGCTGCGGTATTTTCTGTTTGGTCAAATTTCCATTCCTGATTGCTCATGGATTTTTTCCTTTATAGATTTAGCTTACGGTTTTAGTCTAACATTGTCAGGTGGAATAAGATAAAAAGAATGTCCCATTTAAACCTAAAACGCGCTGCAACTCTTATCACTGTATGCCTTTTCTTATTGGGTTTAGGTTATTATGTTTATATTTCCGAAGAACAAAGATTGGAGCCTATATTGGAGCAACAAAGAGTAGAGCTGGACGCCAATAAGGCCGAGTTTAATAAAGCCCTAGAAAAAATCTAAAAAGATGCTGAGGATGGACTAATAACACAAGAAGAGGCCAGTGAGCTTATGTTGAAAGCTTACAAAAAATCTCTTGGTCATAATCAAAAAGTTCTTGAAGAGACGATGGGTGAGATAATAGAAGAGCCTGTCCCAGAATAAATTAATTATCACTAAGATCGCGATCCTCTTTATCCCATTTAATACGCGGGTCTATGGTGTCTTTTTTTTCTGAGCCGTCTAGATCTGTCCAGACAAAAACCTCTCCTTCATCTGAATTCTCGACACGTACGCTCTTAAATCGACGATATTTTCGAAGGCTGTCCCAAATGAATAAAAAACCCGCAAAAGGCATGAGGGGACAAAAGATTTGGACAAAAATATGCTGGCGGCTCATATCATGCTCAAAATGGAAAGCAATAACTCCAATCGTTACCAATACCGTCCATACTATACTGAATATTAGCGTATACATTTGGTCAACTCCCATTTTTTAATCCAGTTTTAAGTTCGTAATGTTCACAGTTGTTCTGGTGTAAGGGGAGATGTTTGGGTAGCGTGCGGACAAACATCTCCCCTTGCATGCATCATCGGCATAGGCGCCTTGTAGGCAAGTGAACTATGAGGCCGAACATGATTATAATGATGCCGCCAGTCTTCAATGATGACCTGCGCTTCTTTGAGGCTCTAAAACAGTTCACTATTCAGGCATTCATGCCGATGGCTGATTTCTATATAATATGAAATTTATTGGTTATGTGCTCGTGTTTAGCTACTCTGTCCCGGTGCCGCTGCAACGACAACGCCCTGTTCAGGCTGTAACAACGGATCACATAGGTTTTCAAGGTCATCCAGCATGGCCTCGATAACATCAAGTCCCTTTTTCCAGAAACCCGGGTCTTTGATATCGATGCCGAACATATCCTGTAAATCTTCCGGTTTCAGGGTGCCCCCCATTTCGAGCATTCTGGTGTATTTTTCTTCAAAATCTTTTACATTGCCCTCTTCATACACCGCGTATAGCGCATTCACCAAAGCATCGCCAAATGCGTAGGCATACACGTAAAACGGTGTTCTGACAAAGTGCGGAATATAACCAAATACGGACCCGTAATTGTCATTTAGCGGTATGGCATCGCCATAGCTTTCCTGTTGAGATTCAAGCCAGTTTTGCTGGAATTGTTCGACGGATAACGGTTTTCCCGTTTCCTTGAACATTTTATTATTGCGCTTTTCAAAGTCATAAAAGGCAATTTGTCTAAAGACGGTGTTCATCATGTCATTCACCTTGCCGAAAAGTAATGCACGTTTCTGGTCATCATTTGATGCTTTTTCAAGAAGCAGTTTGAATGTCAGCATTTCCCCAAACACACTTGCCGTTTCTGCGTATGTAAGTGGTGTACTTACAATTGCATCACCTTTATGTGCGGCTAGATATTGGTGAATACCGTGACCGAGTTCGTGTGCGAGTGTGGCCACGCATCGCGGTGTTCCACGGAAATTTGTCATGACCATCGGGTTTAGAAGCTTTGCCGCGCCAGGATGGGCGAATGCGCCGCCTTGCTTGTTTTTTCCAGGGGCCGCATCAATCCAGCCGTTATCAAAGAATTTTTGTGCTGTTTCGGCCATAACAGGAGAAAACCCGCCAAATGCATCTAAAATAAGCTCTTCCGAGTCTTGCCATGACATTGATGCGCCGTCAGTAGTTTCAAACGGATTAAAGTTACGGTCCTGTACTGGCAGGTGATCTTTACCCATCAGCCGTGCCTTCAAGGCATAAAAGCGATGTGCGATGCGTTCATATGAATCCTTTACACTGGTCTCTAGCGCATCAACGATCGCCGGATCAATGCCGTTGCTATGATGTCTGGAGTCCCATGGATTTTCGAATTGGCGGTCGGAATTCACCGTGCCGTTCAGGCGCATGATGGAATTATGAATGCGTGCAAATATTTTAACGTTTTGTGACATGACATCTTCAAAAACGGCCTGCGCGCCGGCACGTCTGTCAGGGTCCGGATCGTTCGTAATAATGTTCATGATTTCGCCCTGACCAAGTTCCTGACCATCGAATGGGAATTTAAGGTCTACCATCACATCCTGATAAAACGCCACCCAATCCGAAACAGGGCGTAATTTTGATAATGTTTCCTCTACATTCAATGGCAGGGTATGCGGGATATCCTGTCGTACTTTTTCCAGCCATGGGGCGAATGCCTTTAAATCTTCGGATTGGCCAATTAATGTCTCTATTGTGGTGTCTGGAATTTCCATGACCTCGTGCTCAAAGAACATGATGGTTGTGAGTATCGGGGATGCTTTACTTTGGAATGATTCAAAGGCCTGGCCGTATTTTTCACTGTCCTGCACTTTCTTAAGCTGTACATAAGTGAACATCTTACCTGAAAGCGCACCAATGGCTTTCATTTCAGAAATGGCTGCGGCTAAACTTGCAGCGTCAAGTGAGGATACGTTCCCCTTGTATTTATCGGAAAATTCCTGGCAAAGACTGCTTAATGTTTGAAAATCTGCATCGAATTCGGGTGAATCTATGTCCGGATACCAGTCTGTAAAATCCCACTGTGGAAGTTCATTGTGTTTTTTTGATGCATTACTGGAAAAATCGTTGCCTGCATTAACCGGCATTATAACCTCACTGTCATATTATAAATTTTATTATTATATTAATTAAGTAATCACAGCTGTATTGGCCGGTCAATATGTGATCTGTTTTTTATGGAATATATTTGGCGGAGGCACCAGAGTTATGCGGACATCTTCAGCATGGTTACGGCCCAGATGATAGCAATCCATAAGAAAATAAGGCCCAAGACAATAAAATTACGTTTACGGTTCTTTTTGTGTGCGTCGCTGTCCATTAGATACTCCCTACCATCATTAGAATGAATAACGCGAATAAATAGAATATGGAATAGGCAAACATGCGTTTGGCGTGTTTGTCTGTGCCATCATTCAGAACTTTAATCGCACTAAGGATGAACAGGCCGTTTAATATTGCCGCGCCAGCAGTATATACAATACCTGTAAACCCAAGGAAATATGGCGATAGACATAGCGGAAGCAGCAGCAGCGTATATAGTAGCATCTGGATTTTAGTTGCGAGTTTTCCGGCAACATTCGGCAGCATGGGAACTTTCGCACGTTCATAATCATCGCTGGCATATAGGCTAAGTGCCCAGAAATGTGGCGGCGTCCAGAAAAAGATGACGGCAAACATAATAAGGGGATAGATATCGACCGATCCTGTAATTGCGGTCCAGCCGATTAATGGTGGAAATGCACCGGCGGCGCCGCCAATTACAATGTTTTGTGGTGTACGGCGTTTCAAAATCATTGTGTAAAACACGGAGTAAAATACATTCGCAAAGGCCAATATACCTGCGGCAAGCCAGTTACTTGACAGTCCAAGGAGCAGCACGGCAGTGACGGAACACATAACGCTGAATAACAATGCGCTGTCCTTATCCACGCGGCCGGATGGGATAGGACGGTTTTGTGTACGTTTCATAACAGAATCGATATCGGCATCGTACCACATGTTGATACCGCCCGCCGCACCGGCACCGAGCGCCAATGCAAAAATCGACAGGAATGCCAGCACGGGATGTGTGTCAGAAAAGCCGGGGGCAAGCCACATACCGACAAAACCAGTAAAAACCACGAGTGTCATCACACGTGGTTTCAAAAGCTGGATGTAATCTTTGATGTTTAAGTCATCAATTACACCAGTATCAAGTGAACTGGTTTCTGCCATACTAATGTTTTTAGTGTTTTCGTTACTTCAGTTTAGGCTGTATTTCAAACTGGTGGAATGGCGGTGGACTTGTCAGCGTCCATTCCAATGTTTGAATATGCGGCTCCACATTCCAGTAATTGTCCTCTGCACGTCTACCGAATAGAAGTGTATAGAATACAAGAACAATGAATATTACCAAACTGCCTGCCGTCAGGTACGTACCCATTGATGATATGAAGTGCCAGCCATGGTAACCCGTACCATAGACACTTTCATAATCAACACCGTTTAACCAGGCCATGAATGTGTTTTTTGTTTCACCCATCATATATGTTGTACGTTCCCACCATGTCCAATCGGCCGGTAGAAGTTCCGCAGCATAATCCGGGTAACGGCGCGGCATTCCGGCAAGACCCAGGAAGTGTTGCGGGAAGAAAATAACGTTCACGCCGATGAAGCTTGTCCAGAAATGAAGTTGTCCAAGCCATTCCGGATACTGGCGGCCGGACATTTTCCCGATCCAGTAGTAAAAACCGGCGAATAGAGCGAATACGGCACCAAGGCTAAGCACGTAATGGAAGTGCGCGACAACATAATATGTGTCATGAAGCGGAATATCCATACCGCCATTGGCCAGAACCACACCGGTTACACCGCCGACGGTGAATAGGAAGATAAATCCGATCGCCCATAACATTGGGGTTTTGAATTCAATGGAACCGCCCCACATTGTCGCAATCCATGAGAAAATTTTGATACCTGTCGGCACAGCAATAATGAGCGTTGCGGCCGTGAAATAAGCCTTTGTATTGATATCCAGACCTGTTGAATACATGTGGTGTGCCCACACGATAAAACCAACAAAACCAATCGCAACCATGGCATATGCCATGCCGAGATAACCAAACACAGGTTTCTTCGAAAATGTTGATACAATGTGACTGACAATACCGAATGCCGGCAAAATCATGATATAGACTTCCGGATGCCCGAAGAACCAGAACAGGTGCTGGAACAATAATGGGTCGCCGCCGCCCTCAGGACGGAAGAAGGCCGTACCGAAGTTACGGTCGGTCAGAAGCATTGTGATTGCCCCACCAAGGACAGGGACAGCCAGTACAAGCAAGAATGCAGTCACAAGCATTGACCATACAAACAAGGGCATTTTGTGCAATGTCATACCCGGTGCACGCATGTTCAGGATTGTTGTGATAAAGTTTGCCGCACCCAAGATCGAACTGGCGCCAGCAAGGTGAAGTGCGAAAATGGCCATGTCCACCGACATTTCACCAGCGTGCCCAAGGTCGGAAAGTGGCGGATAGATTGTCCATCCGGTACCTGCGCCACTTCCGAGGAAGGCTGAGGCGACTAATAGCCCAAAAGCAGGGACAAGAAGCCAGAAGGAAATATTGTTCAATCGCGGGAACGCCATGTCCGGCGCACCAATCATAATGGGAACAAACCAGTTTCCGAACCCGCCAATGAGGCCGGGCATAACAACGAAGAACACCATAATCAGGCCGTGCGCCGTAATCCACACGTTCCAAACTTGTCCACTATCAACAAGTTGTAGTCCCGGATCCTGAAGTTCGGCGCGCATCAGGAACGAGAAGAACCCGCCGATAATACCCGCGAGTAT
>JAUICS010000016.1 GCA_030427765.1 Alphaproteobacteria bacterium | reverse complement strand
CACCGAATAAATATCATCGGCAATATCCGGCACAAGCGCAGCCATGTACGCCAGCACTTTTTTCAAAACGGCCCACGCGTAACGCCCGCCTTCATCATCCGTTGTCACAACGGCCTTCAGACCAGCCTTGCCGGCAACCACGGACTCCAGCTTTGGTTTTTCGGCTGTTACATAATGGTTTTCCTCAAATTTATCCGGATTAATGCGTAAGGCCTGTTTAACTTTTTTACCGCCTTTGATTGCCTCAGGGTCCATACGGAAAAATCCGCCTTTCCCTTTACGTCCCTTATAACCCGCATCGATCATTTGGTGGAGAAACCCGTAATCATTGAATTCATTACGGTATTTATCATTTTCGGGCAGGGTCGCCAGCATTGATTTCGCAAGATGGGGAATCAAATCCACGCCAATTAAATCAATCAAACCGAAGACACCGGTTTTTGGAATACCAACCGGTTTCGACATAACAGCATCCGCAACCTCGATTGTTATGCCCTGCGCAATCAATTCATTGATCGCCACCTGCATCCAGTAAATAGCCAGACGGTTTGCGATGAAACCGGGCGTATCGTGACAATACACAACCGTTTTACCGAGGTTAATGTCGCAAAATGCTTCAACCCGTTTAACAATGTCCGGTTTTGTTTTATCACCAACAACAATTTCCAGAAGGCGCATAAAACGTGGCGGGTTAAAGAAATGGGTGATCAGGAAGTGTTCCTGAAAATCCGGTGATTGTCCCTCAATCAATTTTTCAAGCGGGATGGTCGATGTATTCGAGGATACAATCGCGCCGTCTTTACGAACATTGGCAATTTTTTCGTATGTAGCGTGTTTGACTTCAAGGTCCTCCAGAACGACCTCGACAATCCAGTCACAGTCCTTCAGCAAATCAATATCATCTTCCATATTTCCGGGTGTGATATGCCGTGCATTGCGTTTATGCATAAATGCAGACGGTTTTGCCTTCAACATCTTATCAACGGCGCCTTTGGCGAGCATGCTGCGATCATCCGCATCTTTCGGAACTATATCAAGAAGAACAACGTCAATCCCGGCATTTGCAATCTGGGCCGCAATACCGGAACCCATAAGACCCGCACCGATAACACCAATTTTTTTGAAAGACATAACAGAATCCATTCACTTATTTACACCCCTTAAATGTAAAGGAAATCAGTGGAATGGAAACCCCTCATTACGCCGCGCGGACGAAATTATGCTTCTGCAGTTTTTTCGGGGTCTGGCTCACCCTCATTATCATCAGCATCCATAATGATGGCATGACGTGATAAATCACGTTCATCAAGGAACCGTGATTCTTCAAGAGCTTTCAAGAATTCACGGACGATAGCTTCGGCTTTTTCAATCAATTTCGGGCCTTCTGAAAACTGTTGTTTCAACAGATAATCGATCGGTGTAACAACCTCGTTCTCAAATATACGTTCGTGCTCAATCTTAACCAGTTTACTGGAAAGTCCTTTTAAAAGCTTACGATGAAGGGTCAATAACTGCTCATAAGACCCGATTAACATGACTTGCTTTTTCACCCTGATGAGTGATTCAAGCTTATAGCGTAGATACGGCATATGGTACTTACGGATGTATTTATATGCCTTATCAAGGTCCATTTTCTGCGTTTCGTACAAAAGCTTGATCTCTTTATAACGTAAAAACAAACGGTCATTCTCGCGGTTTCGTAAAAATGCCTCTTTCGAGTCATAAAATTCAATCAAATCGTTTCCAAGGTTCATGGCTTCTTTCATTTTTCCTTGTGAGAACATTCCGCCCTGTTCCTCGATCTGTTTCAGGGTCTGCCTTGCCTTCGAAAACTCGCAACCGCGTAATTCGGAAAACAACGCTCTTATGAGAGGCTGTGCCTTTTTAAATCCCAGAATATCTTTCACGCGGGATTCAAAACGCTCCATACCGATATCCTGATCATCGCGTTCTTTCAGCAAATCATAGGCTTTTTTATGGTCATCAATAATATCGATGATTTGGGCAAATGTCTTACGGTAACGCTCCACAAATACGGCGATACTGTCCGTCCATTCAACATCAATGCTGTGACGGTCTTTATCTTCACGTTTTTTGATTTGTTCGCGAACGAGTGCAATAAAACGTTCCAGCTTCAAATAATTAATAACAAACTGCGTTAATTCATCCTGTAAACTTTGCAGAAGCTTTGCGCCCTTGACCTTCAATTCTTCGGCGTGTGCGGTCGAGCCGTCGGATTTCCCGATCACATAATGGCCACGCAGCCAGTCCCGCGAGTAATCAAAAAACTTACTCATAAAATCATTCAGTTTTTCGATTTCTTTATTTAGCGGAAGATTTTTATCTTCGGGTTTTTTCGGGTAAATACAGTCCTGAATATTCTCGCGCAGCTTCGCCTCCGTGCGGTCAAGCTCCGTATTTTCTTCAATACTCAGTACTTTAAAAAAGTTATCGCTCATACTATCAATGCAAATTAATGCCTAATTTATCTAAAATGTCATAAATTTATTAATATTAACCTTACAATGTATTAATCAGGCACTAAACCCTAATATTATCGTATTGTTTTTACACATATTTTCAAAATAGAAATTATTCTTTTTCTAAAATTATTTCCGCGCCCTGCCCACCGCCGACGCACATTGTGGCCAGCGCTAGTGATTTACCTTCGCGGTTCAGCAATGAGGCCGCTTTTCCTGATATACGGGCGCCGCTGGCCCCCAGCGGGTGACCCAGTGCAATGGCGCCGCCATCCAAGTTCAGTTTATCCTGCGGTATTTCAAGGTCCTTAACGACCGACAACGCCTGCGCGGCGAACGCTTCATTCAGTTCAACTATATCAATGTCATCAATTGCCAGACCCGCGCGCTCCAGTGCCTTTTTCGTAGCATTCACAGGTCCTATACCCATAACATCCGCATCACACCCGGACACGGCAACGGATCGAATTGATGCCAAAACCGGCAAATTATGGGTTTTTGCATACTCTTCACTGGCCACGATCACGGCGGCGGCACCATCCGTCAACGGTGATGAGGTTCCGGCAGTGACCGAACCATCCTTATCAAACGCCGGTTTTAAACCAGCCAGTGATTCAATCGTTGATTCTGCCCGAATACATCCGTCTGCCGTAACACCGTCAATTGAGACAATTTCGTCCGAAAATTTACCGTTTTCGCGTGCCGCAGCGGCCTTCTGATGTGAATTCAGAGCAAATTCATCCTGCTCATCCCGACTTACGTCATATTTCTTCGCCAGATTTTCTGCCGTGGTCCCCATCGAAATATATGCGTGCGGGTACGATTCCCTTAAATTATGGTTTGGCATCGGGTTATAACCGCCCATCGGTATGCGTGTCATCGATTCAACGCCGCCCGCAATAAACACTTCACCCGCGCCCATCTGGATATATCCGGCGGCCATATGGATTGTTGTCATAGAAGATGCACAAAAACGGTTTAGAGTTGCCCCGGCAATACTGACCGGTAAGCCGGCAATAAACACAACGTTACGGGCAATATTAAATCCTTGCTCCGCCTCTGGAAAGGCACAGCCAAGAAGTAAATCTTCAATATCCGTCGCGTTCAAATCTTTCACGAGATCCTTAACCACCATGGCAGCCATGTCATCAGGACGAACCCCCGCGAGCGACCCTTTCGTCGCAAAATGAAACGGGGAGCGTTTAAAACCGCAAATAACAACTTTCTTATGCATGATCAGTTCCTGGGAGACGTTAGTGGATTAATCTTTTGGGCAGGTATATTTTACTACACCTAAATATATTACAGATTGTTGTTGAAATGAAGTTATTACGCGTTATGATTTTTTTATAAATTTGGTTTTGACAAATACTGGAAAATAGTGGAGCTATATGGCTCCGGATAATAACCAGAAAATATAATCGACAAATAAGGGATCAAGTATGTCAGATGCACAACCAGCAAAAACAGAATTAGATAAAAGAGGGCTTAAACGCATATGTATTAGTTGTGCGACCAGTTTTTACGACATGAACAAACGACCTATCGTTTGTCCAAACTGCGGTGCAGAATTCAGCACAGAGGTTAAGACACGCAGTAAACGTGGGCGTCCGGCAGCAAACGAAAACGACACAAGCAAGACCGAAGCAAAAGCAAAAGAGACCAAAAAAGACGAGAATGAAACTGATCTTGATGTCGATAACGATGATGTTGACTCACTGGAGGACATTGACGATGGTGATGACGTAGATTTGGACGATGAGATCGATCTTGACGGTGATCTGGAAGACCTTGATTCAATTGATGACGATGATCTGTCCGATGACGACGACGATCTGGATATCAACGTTGAAAAAGACGACGACGATAAAAACAATTAATCCTGTTTCGGAATGATTTTAAGGGGAAAGGGCGATTGCCACTTCCCTTTCTATTTCGGTTTTACGTGTTTTCGTAATTGATTTCGGTGCATCCTCGATATTATAAAGCAAGGATACGCCATCCTCCTCATGCTGAGAAAGCTGCGTTGCCAGTAAACGTAAACGTTTTGACTTCACCGCATCAGCACCGTTCTTGGCGACACTGATTCCCAGGTCTTCATGACTAACCACCAGTGCGACTTCATCACGTGCACGTGTTAATGCCACATATGCCGCCTTCACACGCCAGTGCCCAGAATACAGCATAACGGTATCATCAAACGTAATTCCTTGCCCCTTATGAATTGTTGTGGCGTATGCCAAATCAAAATACGGAAATTCGTCAGGATAAAAATTAATCGGGCGACCATCGTCCATACGAACAGATACCTCACCGTCTTCGGATATCCCCTCAACAAAGCCCATCTGGCCATTAATGATTTTGCGATTTTTATCGTTTTTATTGAACAAGATACGTGTTCCCTGCACATTTTCATTCGCCGCGACACCAATCGTAATTTTACGTTCTACGGGAATGCCATCTTTTTCCTTAACCACCGTATAGGCGCGCGTATTTACAATATCACCGGCCCCGATACGTGCGTTTTGCACTTCATCATTAAAATGGGCAACATCGCGGTTTGTATATGCCAGAACAAGACGTTCGCTATAATCGATTGCTTCACCATCCTTGTCCTTTGGCTCGGCGATCAAATCACGCATCAATGTTTTGGCCTCTGCTCGTGTATCACACCATTTAATCCAGCCCATATCATCGAATATTTTTAGCCCCTTGTGATACTCACCTTTCGCAAAAAATTCCGCCGCACGTTTATAAGGATCATTACGATGACGATAAATTTGCTGCAAATGCGCCGTTGGAATACCAGGATGATCCACAAGGTAGCTGTACATTCCGCCTCGGGATATGCTTGGCAACTGGTTTTTTGACCCTACCATAATAACCTTGGCGCCCGCACGATCCGCAATTTCCAGTAACTCTGTCAGCACCTTGTTATCAATCATCTGCGCTTCATCAATCACGAAGATGGTATTGTCGTTTACATCATGTGCCAGACGCGTTTCGCCATTTTCCATGGCACTGGATAGGCGGCGTATCAATTTATGCGCCGTACTGGCCCCATCAATACCTTCGTTCCTCATGTCGGCGGCCACGGCATTCGTTGGCGATAGATAGAAAAAGTTATATCCTTGCGCTTCCGCACCGTCCTCTAGCGCACGAGTTACAAAGCTTTTTCCCGTACCGGCCCATCCTTCGATGACCACAAGGCGATTTGGCTGCGTACATAATCTGACCGCCGCCTCCTGATCTTTCATGATCGTTTCGCGGGTTGCAATAATGTCGTTTACAATGTCTTCATCAAAAAAATGCGTACGCTCACTTGCCATGCGACTGGCCAGATCAACGATATATTCCTCTTCGTCCCTTACGGACGGGAGTGTATATAAGCCAGCTGGAAAACCGTTCTGGCGAAGCAAGCGGCGAATGATGCCTTTACCTTCCATATCAATAATTTCGGCGGCAATGGTGTCTGTGTTCCCCATTTCGCCTGCGGCCTGAAACGCCTGACGAATGGCGGGCGCAAGATTTCCAAGGTGGAAGCATGCCTTTTGCGCGGTCACCATTTCAAGTGGCATGACCTCTTTAACAATTTTCCGCCACAGGTCCGATATGTTTCGCAGTGCCGGTTTTGACAATTTGGCAAAATCAGGTGCCATCGAAAATCGTAATCTTGTATTTGGTAGTCCGGTTCCGATTTCCCGGTTGCTGATCATAATTAATGCTTCCGGTTTGCCTGTCATATTTGAAACCGTTGCGACCCATGGCACATTGCCGGCGCTTTTCATGAAATGACGTAGGAATTTTTCCTGCTGATCCGATGGCAGGAAATCTGGTATCGGTAATTTTATTGTTTCAACAAACGGCATCAACTGTGCCGGTGTATCACCACGTTCCGATTTCGCCTTCTGTGCCCATACCGCCAGACGTTGTTTTAAAGACGACACAGTTGGTATATCTTCAAATCCGTTTGTTAAAATACCCATTGGACCGGCCGCTGCAAACAAGCTATCAACACGGCGTTCTAGAAATTCAAACACCGTATCAACATCTTTTTCCTGATCAGCAGCGTCTTTGCCAAAATTCTTGGGTGTCGTAATTGATCCTGTTTCGGGATGGACAAAAAATGACTGGTAGCTGACACCCTTCAAAAGGCGGGTATCACCTTCTATGTAGACGGATTGTGATTTTTGCTTCGGCATGGCGGCTATTTCCTATCGAAAGTGACGATCCGGCATTCCCCATGACGCATGCCATTTGCGCAACGAAAGATCCCCATCTTCCCCTCATATGTTTTATATACGTTTGTCATAAATTAGAAGATGGGGTGTGTCAACTATAGATGTCTATTTATCATAATATTATCTTGACACGATTTGCCGCAGTGGCTATGTCTAAACTTAATTTTACATACTACAGTAAAAATTTGAACATGCGTTAGGGATACCATGGCTGAGACAAAAATACTTTTATTGGACATAGATAATACTGTCCTGCCGTCTATCGAAATATCAACATCCACAGTCGAAGTTGTTTTAAGACAGCTTGCAAAAGATAAGCAGGTTCAGGCCGCAACCATCCTTCGCGCGCAGGACAATTTTGCAGAGATATTTAAGAACACACCGGATTATGCCGAGCGTTATGCATTTGACCCGAGCACGGTAAATGCAGACGCAGAAGATGCTGAAACGATTTGTTATCACGGCAGCTTATTGCCCGACATGGAAAACGGCTTCCGCCGTTCACGTGCCGACCCGCTTGACCTCGCCAACGTGATTGCGAATACGGACTTCGCGACCGAGGTATGGGGGTCCGTTGATGCCGCGTACCAAGCCGTAAAGCCACTGGTTAAAAAAGCATATGAAGACATCGGATTTGATCCATATGAAGGGGTTGACGAATTAATCGCAGGGGCACGCGAAGATGGCGTACTTGTATGCGTTCTTACAGATGCCAATGCCGATTTCGGTGCGGCCCGTATGGAAGCATGCGGCGTCATTCACGGCGAAGTTGATCTTGTCATCAGCCGTAGCGATAAAGATTACCCACATAATGAAAACGATGATGTTGCGATTGTCGCATCACCACGCCGTTATTTACAGCACACACCCCATCTGGTTGTTGCCAACATGAATGTTGCGCCAAAACATACGACCGAAATTTACAGCATACTTGCCGACTATTTCACCGAACACACGGGCCAAGACATCGGCACAGAAAATATCGCAATTCTGGATGACAACCTGGATATTTGCATTAAGGCCGCCAGTCAGGGCGTAAACGTATTTAACGCCGCCTATGGCACACCAAAGGGTGAGGATTTTACCCGCCTGCGCCGTATTAGCCCCGGTAACGGTTACATCAAGGGATTGGTTGAAAAGGCCTTACAAACAAGTTCAGACGGATTCCCAGATAACATTACACCTGTTTATAATCCGGCCCATGTTCTTGATCACATTACGCCGCCATCCGCACCAACCGTTCTTACTGACGTTGTAGCAGAAAGTGCCGCGATAATGGATTTTCACCCGCTGCCGCAGCACTAATTATAAGCTTACGTATTCTGATTATTTTGCCAGAACCGGAATCGATAACGGCTGCGCGAACATATGGATGGTTTGGTCGTTTCCACCATCTGTGAATACACCCATTTGGCGATCAAGTTCATCCAGGTCAATCCCTTCCTCCAGTGCCTGTTTCACAGGGTCTTTATCAAGAGGAATGTCCAGAATCCGAATACCCGCATCCGCGAATTTTTTTACCGTGTGGGCAAAGGATGCGCCTTGATTGCCCGGCCCCATTTCGCCCTCAAGAAACAATCCCATATTGTATTCATCGATCTTGGTCAGGTCACATACGGCCAGTTTGACACCGGTATTGGTCAGGGATGTTGCGCATTCATCACAGTGGAATAACGTTCCCATCTGGATAAGGCCCTCGGTTGCCATTCCCTTTCGCGCCATGGCATCTAGTGATGCACGGTCGGGGTGGTTAGTATAACGGCTACGAACGGCTCGGTCATTTGCCTGCGCCTCCGTTAGACGGGAGTTCGGAATTTGCCCGTTAATGCCAAAAACGATCATATCACCGGTTTGCGGATCAATATTAGACACACCGACTTTGAATTTCGGGTGACGGCCATAACGCACAGCCATGGCAAATGTGGTCAGCAAGGCCAGACGTAATTTTTCATACGGCGCACGAATACCAAGTTCACTATCCAGCTGCTCCGGTGAGATCAAGATGTCATTTAAGGAATAATCATCAAAGCCAAGTTCAGCGAGTTTTGCATCAACACGCGCGATGAAATCCTCACGCGCCACAAAATCTTCATCTTTCATTCCAAGCCAGTTTGACATGTCACTATATCCTTAAGGCGCCGCATCAAATGTACGTATTCCGGCGCCATCATTGCGGTATGCGATACCGCGCTGGAAACCGACACTTGCATTATTTGCAGGCAAATCCTGCAAACGTGCCAAGATATTCTCCGGCTTATCCTGAATGGACACTTCGATGGTGCCGTCATCCTGACGGTGCATGTAAAAACGATCACCGGCGAATTGCGCTACATATAGTTTCAAGCTTTCCAGTGATATGTGATCACCGACACCATATAATTTGAAACCGAATGTTTCACCGTCAAACAGCTCACCTTCAAAAATCGCCACGCCATCTACATCATAGAGACCGCCACCCGGCTTTCTTAAACTGGCGTAATCGTCACTGACTTCCAGAACAACGCCTTGATTATAACGGTATGGGTAGTATTGGAAATCCGCGGTTAAATGCTCCATCCCCGGGATCGAGAGCATAATTTTACCAATCGACGTACGGACATCGCGCAAGGTCGGCGCAATCTCCGGTTCCTGATATTCAATCAGTACGAATTGTGTGTCGTCATCGACCTCATCCCCGTACCAGTAAAATTGTGAATCATATAAATCCACGGCCGCATCGGCACCAGCCTTTTTTACATCCTCAGGGTCCAGACCAAGCACATCGCCGAGGGTAATTTCCTCAATTCGGTTAACCTGACTATCGATTTGAAATGATGGTTGTGTCTTTTTTGGATCATTACGAAAGACAATTTGTTGTCCCGCGCCAGCGGCAATTAAATCTTCGTATTTTTGATGATTACGCATACGGATCGTGACGGTATCATCACCAAACCAAACGCGCTGAATTAACTCGGTTCCCAAACCCAGAACAGGTGTATTTTCCGGTGTCATATCCCCAAATCCCCTTTGCAATATTACTTGGATTATGTCTAACGATTTACCTATGCAATGTCAAGGCAACTTATGACAAAAACTACAAATCCGGACGAAAATGAACCACTTCCGAACCGCCTGCATATGCGGCACCTGCGGAATGACTTGCAGCAGTGCCCTGACGCGCGGTTTTCAGCTTCGCAGAAAGGTCATCGGACGACATGACAAAGCCAATTTCCAATCTATTATAACGCCCGTAAAATGCATATAGTCGCGGTGTGACGTTTTCAACCAGACTATCAACAAATGCGATGGCGTCATCCTTACTAAAAACACCGTCAATCGATACAATCACGCCGGGCCCAGACGGGTCGGACAATGGATCATCATCTTCACGCTCCGGTAATTTTTTTAACGGCTGAAATTCGCCATTGGCATCGGCGGCCCCAATCGTCCATCCCTCACCCGGCTGCGGCGCAAAGGGGCCAGAGGCAGATAAATTAAAACAATTAGCCAACAAAAATTCCGTATGATCCGCAATAAATTCAATATGTGAGAACCCGTCATTATATACGCCGACACTTTCAACACGTGCATCGTCCATGCGGTCTTGTCCCTGCAACAATCTCTGAATATGCGTTTGAATATCAGCAGTCATCATATTGCCTACATCATAAAGGCCGGATATGGGTCTTCACCCGGTTGCCAGTCATCCGGCGGCGGCACAAGGACGCTTTGCTCACTAAACGTGCCATCGGCCTGTAATTTATAGATATGAGTTTCACCGCTTTTCTTATAATTGAATACGGCAACCAATCCCTTACCTCTATGTGTAAAGATGGATTGCCCTTTATCCTTATCGACATACATCTTCCATTTTTGCCCAGGGGCCGCTTTTTCTTCCTTCACATGCTCCCAATCAATTTTCGGCATGTCCGGTGACGGTGGCGGACTAAACCCTTTTTCTGCAAAATTATCGAATATAGCACTAGCATCTACAACACGTTCCGGACCTTTCTCACTGGTCGCGGCATATTCGGCCAATGGTTTCGCAAAACCGGTTTCCAGATTCATATACACCCATGATTTGTATGAAAACGGACTATGCCCTTCACGTGCTTTCACTGCGTCAATATAAGCCTGTGTCTGTGCTGGTGTCACGGCTTCCGCAAGAACCTTAAACCCACCATTCTCGTAATCGGGCTCAAGCCAGTCATAAACCCATGGTGAGCCAACAAGAATTTTTCCGCCCTTTGCCACATTACCGTCACGGTCACGTGGCACCTGACGCGCCCCGAGCAGTTTATGTTGTGCTCCTTTTGCAATATATACGTATCCGTCTTTGTTTACCCCAACGGTTTGACCCGGCATAGTGAAACGAACATTTGTGTATCCAACGGCATCGGCAACGTCCTGCGCCGCTTTCAAACCGCGGGCGTCGGTGTGCATTGGAATGAGAACCGGCGGCGGACGTCCGGCATCCGTTGCGCCTTTCTGAATCTCGGAAAGGAAACGTATCATCTGGTTACGGCCATTGTGACCACCATCCGAAAGTTCCATAAAACGAACTTTTGGAAATTCTTTACGAAGGGCCTCATGCGGGTCTTTAAGCGGCAAGCCACGACGTTCATATTCTTTCAATGTTCTCTTGCTATACCCATGGAAATAAACCCGAAAACCCGATTTCAAAACTTGTTTAAGACCACGCCACATATTGGCCCATTCACGTTTCATTTGTGGATACGGGCCACGTAAAACAACCAATGCTTCTTTTTTCGGATCGCTAGGTGGACGGATGTGTGATTTTTTATGACCAACGCCATTCACAAATTGCATGAAACGGCTTTTTTGCTCCATATACTGACCGGTGGTTAATACAACTGTGTCTTCTTCTTTTAGCATTGCAACACGGTCGTCTTCCGAATCCAGCATAAGCGGTATCGGGTTATTATCACGATCCAGCGTTTTGCCCACCGCGTCC
>JAUICS010000359.1 GCA_030427765.1 Alphaproteobacteria bacterium | reverse complement strand
ATATGACCATTCGCACGGTCGCGAACCGGAAGCGTAACGTCCACCGTTTCTTCTTGCAAACGGCGATCCATATCTGCACGTTTAAGGGCGTCCTCACGCTGCTTGATCAAATCACCGATTTCATTTTTAAGAACATTCAGGGTTTGGCCGGCCTGTTTACGTTGCTCCGGGTCCATTTGCCCGAGTGTTTTCATAAGGGATGTAATCTTCCCCTTTTTGCCAAGTGCGCTTACGCGGGCTTCTTCCAACGACTGAAGGTCATTCGCGGCCTCTACAAGCTGGGTCAGTTCGGTTTTAAATTCATCAATATTCGGTAATGCTGTCATAGTTCCGTATTTCATGCCGTTTAAGTAAACGAAATATAGGACGATTAAGATTGGATATCAATTTGTAATTTTCCAGCATCCCTGCAAACAGGCATAAAAATGCCAATTTTTAACCCCATAATGTCATCCCCGCCTTGTGCGGGGATCTGAATTTCTGCATAACGTTCTTATGCCGTATTACGTTTATATTCTTGCCAAAGAAAAGAATTCTACCTTTTATGTCGGAATAACATCTGATTTAGCCAAACGAGTATACGAACACAAAACAAATACCGCCGATGGCTTCACAAAAAAGTACAATGTAAAAACACTTGTTTACTACGAAATTTTTGATGACGCGGAAAATGCCATCAAAAGGGAAAAACGACTTAAACGGTGGAACAGACGTTGGAAAATAAAAATCATTGAAGATATGAACCCAAATTGGGACGACTTATACGACACTCTCTAAAAAAACGGATCCCCGCACAAGGCGGGGATGACGCATAAATAACGAATAACACTTAGGTCGTATTTCAGACTATTAAGCGGCTTTCTTTTCTGCTTTCTTCAAAGCATCCTGTGCCTGTGTGCAAAGAATTTTGAATTCTTCTGCATTGTGAACGGCAAGGTCAGCCAGAATTTTACGGTCCAGATCAATACCGGCTTTCTTCAAACCATTCATGAACTGGCTGTATGGAAGACCTGCGTGCAGACGGCTGGCCGCATTAATACGCTGAATCCAAAGACGGCGGAAATCACGTTTCTTGTTACGACGGTCGCGGTATGCATACTGCAAACCTTTTTCAACCTTTTGAACGGCAATGCGGAAACAGTTTTTATTACGACCGCGATAGCCTTTCGCCATCTTGATAATTTTTTTATGTCTTGCGTGAGCCTGAGGGCCACCTTTTTTCGCGCGTGCCATTATTTGCCCCCTTCTTGACTATCTTTGTATGCCGGATTTGTACCATCAACGGTTTTCTTGGCATGTTTATTTTTGATTTTTCTGCTATACGGCAAGAAACTACGCAATACCTTACGTGCATCACCTTCGGCAAGAACCGTCTTACCGCGCATCTTACGCTTTGCAGATTTTGGTTTGTTCATCATCATGTGACGGGCGAAAGACTGCTTAACGCGCACCTTGCCCCGACGTGTTACGCTAAAACGTTTTTTAGCGCCACTTTTGGACTTCATCTTCGGCATTTCATACTCCTGAAATTAATCATTAAAATTCAGACAAACACGGCATGCCGTATGTAAATAGCCGGAATGTCTATGAATAAACGCGTATATAAAAGGAAATCGATATGAAAATCAAGATATTTTTTAGGCCGCTTTTGACAGCATCGGTCCAAGGGCCTTCCCGCCTAGTATATGCGCATGGAAATGCGGCACTTCCTGACCACCATTAAGGCCAGTATTGGCAATAACGCGAAACCCGTCACCTTTCAAATCATTCTCGTCCGCAATCTGGGAAACGGCGGACCAGAAACCAGATACTTCGTCGGGCGATGCGTTCTCCCCAAAATCTGCGACATCTGTATAAGCACCTTTTGGGATAACAAGAATATGCGTCGGTGCCTGAGGATGAATATCATGAAAGGCCAGCACATGATCATTTTCAAAAACCTTATTGCATGGAATTTCCCCACGTAGGATTTTTGCAAATATATTCTGATCATCATATGCCATTTACGTGTTCCTTTGATTCTGCACTTAATTATGGCCTTAATTCTGGCCTTAATTCTGTCTGTAATTCGGTGCTTCCCGTGTAATCGTCACATCATGAACGTGACTTTCACGGTAACCGGCACCAGTCATTTTTATAAACTGCGCCCGTTTGTGGAAGGCCGGAATATCCTTACTCCCCGTATATCCCATGGATGCACGAAGACCGCCAACAAGCTGATGCAAAACATTTGCCATTGGCCCTTTATAAGGCACGCGCCCTTCAATACCTTCCGGTACAAACTTCTTATTATCAACATATTGAGTC
>JAUICS010000358.1 GCA_030427765.1 Alphaproteobacteria bacterium | reverse complement strand
GACTCATCCACCCGCGAATAACGGACACGGTTTCCGCGGGGTAAGCATCAACAATGTCTTCAACCTTCTTCACAGATGATGCCTTCACACGGCCTTCAACCTTGTCCATATCAATCATATTACCTTCTTCATCCCTCTGAACGCCATCATCAGTACCGCCCATAAATTCACTTGTACCATCTGGCGGTGCAAGCGCAGGATTATCCAAACCACCTTCAAGCATATCCGGATCGCCATCGGCAAACGCCGCGTTCATGTCTTCGGTCGCCAGCAGACGCTTCACCATCGGCTGAAGGACCAATAGAACGACAAGAATAACCATTAAAGCAACCGTTATAACTTCGGCAGCGTCAAGCAGCTCACTTTTCTCAAAGCCAAACATGGTATCTTCAAAAATATCCGTATCTGCTTCAGAAATTTCGGCAAACTGCATATTTACAATTTCAATTGTGTCACCGCGAATTTCATCATACCCAACCGCGGATTTAACAAGACGTTCAATCTGTGCCAATTGTTCTTCAGAACGTGGTTCATAAACCTTGTTGCCGTCAGGGTCGGTTGTATAGGTTCCATCAACAAGGACAGCGACAGATAGTTTACGTACATCGCCAATTTCCTGCGTCACATTACGTATTGTCTTTGCAATTTCATAGTTTGTGATTTCTTCGACTTTATTGCTTTCCAATGTTGGTTGATTATTCAGAAGAAGGCTTCCGTTATCACCGGGAATGTTATTATTAACAGACACATCTTCAGGTCCATTATTTCGCTCCAGCTCAGATTCCTCGATAACCTGCGTCGAACGGGCAATTTGTGATTCCGGATCAAATATCTCTTCACTCGTTACAACACGGTTAAAATCCAGATCCGCCGTAATTGTGGCCCGGACCTTACCATAACCTACAATTTTCGACAAAATATCCTCAACCGAAGTTGTCAAACGCTTCTCAAACTTTGCCTTCATCGTATCGGCGTTATTTGAATTGGCCAGATCGCCCTCATTTTCATCGCCACGTGCAAGCAAATTACCAGTATGATCGATAACGGCCACGTTTTTTGGCTTCATTTCCGGAACGGATGATGCCACCAAAGATTGAATGGCCAGAACCTGCTCCCTATCCAGTGTGGAAATACCGCTCAAACGAATAAACACGCTCGCAGTCGGCGGTCTGTTTTCACGGCTAAACAATTTACGCTGCGGCAATACAAGCTGAACGCGCGCAGACCGTATTCCGTCGATAGATGAAACGGTCCGGCTCAATTCACCCTGAAGGGCACGAACCTGATTCACATTTTGAACAAAATTTGTCTGGCCAAACCCAGATTGCTGATCAAACAGTTCGTAGCCTAGGGACCCGCCATTCGGCAAACCTTCCTTAGCAAGCAAAATGCGTGCCTTACCGACTTCGCTTTCCTCAACCAAAATACGTGACCCATCCGGGCTAACTTCAAACTGGATGCCGTCTTCCTGAAGCTTTCCGGCAACCGCACTGGAATCAATTGTCGTCAAATCCGCATATAGTAATGTCATTTTCGGCGCGGACACACGAACGGATACAAAGATAAAGAACAGGACCATACCGAGTGTAACAGCCCCCATTATACCCAAACGGGCGGGCCCAAGCTGCCTCAATGTTTCCAGAAAGTTATTCAACGCGTCACCTTCGTGCTATATATTGATGATACAAATAAAGATATTACTTGTGACAAAAAGAAAAAGTTAGAATCGTTACATAATGTAAACATACCAATTACCGTATTATATCCTTTTCTTTTTTGAATTTCCATCCATTCCTTTATGATATTTATGCAAAAGTTAAGCCATACCGCAGATATGACTTAACGTTCCGTTCAAAAATGTACATTGCAGCTATCTTAATCTGCAACAATCTGGAAATTTTGCCGGATATGCTCAATTTCCCTATACCGCTTCAAATGCGTAGCTCTTAGCCCTGCCGCACCGTGCGAATGATAGAGCCGCACCCAGGACGCAAGCTCTTCCTCGCAAATACCATAAAACTCACAAACGTCTCGCTCAGTAACCGAGCCGCTTTCAATCGCTTGTACAATCGCTGCCTTTTTGGATTTAACCCAACGAATAGTATTTGCAGGTGGTAGATTATCCATCAGCATAGGTCTAACACTAGACTTATGCACATCACAGATGATGTGTGTTTCCATTTTTGTACCCTCTATTTATTTTGTAATTACTTATATTGTAATACGCATCCATTTAACGCATCCCTAAAAATCGCTAAAATTTTAGACACATCTGCAGGCATTTTTCATTATTCAGAAGACAAAAAATACCAACAGGACAAGTAAT
>JAUICS010000357.1 GCA_030427765.1 Alphaproteobacteria bacterium | reverse complement strand
CGGTGAAGATAAAGATTTAGCGTTTGATAAAATTTCATACGTGAAAGGGTTTGAGCCATGGGGATGGATTATTGGGTCCGGTATCTACATAGATGATTTACAAGCCACTTTTATGAAGGAGGTTATTGCAACGTTTATAATTATATTTCTTATTATGTCTGCAATTGGGGGGCTTTCTCTTATATTAGCCAGAAGTATGATTACGCCTTTGAAGGATGTATCCGATAGAATGCTGAAACTATCCAACGGTGAAAATATTGACATTGTCGGTGTTGACCGGAGAGATGAATTCGGTGACATGGCCCGTGCATTGGAAACGTTTAAAGATAATGCTTTCGAACGTGAAAAGCTTGAATCACAGCGTGCTGAGGAACAAAAACGACAACTGCAAGAATCCAAGGAAATACTTAGTAAAGTTAATGATTTCGAGGGAATTGTAGGAGGTATATCTGACAAATTGAATGATTCATCAAGTGTGTTAGAAAGCCTGGCAAATTTGATTAAGGATAATTCGAACAATATGTCAGAGCAAGGGACGTCCGTGTCATCTGCTTCACAAGAGGCAACCGCAAATGTGGAAACTGTTGCGGCGGCGGCGGAGGAATTGTCAGCGTCCATTCGTGAATTGACGATGAACATCAATGAAACTTCAAAGGCTACTAGCCTTTGTTCCGAGGCTGCAGAAGGATCTAAGGTAAAACTGGAAGATTTACAAAACTCAGTTGGAGAAATTGATGCTGTCATACAGGCTATTACAGATGTGGCAGAACAAACTAACTTGCTTGCATTAAACGCCACGATCGAGGCTGCCAGAGCAGGAGATGCCGGTAAGGGGTTCGCGGTTGTTGCAAATGAGGTCAAATCACTTGCCGGTCAGACTAACAAAATGACTGAAGAAATATCGGCCAAGGTTGAAGACATTAAAAGCAGTGCGTCAGACACTATCAAAAGTGTACAAGATATCCTTGAAAAAATTAAAACGGTTGACGAACGTACGACGAGCGTGTCTGCGGCCGTTGAGGAACAAAATGCATCTACATTGGAAATCAGTAGAAATGCAAAAGAGGCGGCAAAAGGAACAAGTGAGGTATCGAAAAATATAGATATGATTATGGAATTAGTAGGTGTTAACACAGAATCTGCAAATGACTTGGGTAAGGCGTCGCAGGAGTTGACAGCTCAGTCTCAAAAGTTGGGTGAGTCTGTGGATGATTTTGTAAAAGCTGTTAAGAAAAGCTAAGTTTTACGTCATCCCTTGTCTTTTAAAAGGCGTTGTTTCTGGCGGTTCCAGTCGCGCTGTTTAACATCTTCGCGCTTGTCATGGGCCTTTTTACCCTTGGCCAGCGCGATTTCAATTTTGGCTAGCCCCGTTTTATTGAAATACAGTTTTAAGGGCACGATTGTGTAACCTTCACGGTTGACTCTACCCATCAATTTTTTGATTTCACGTTTGTGCAAAAGAAGTTTTCGCGGGCGTCGAGGGTTATGCTGTAAATGCTGTCCGGCTTGCTGGTATTCCGGGATATGGGCGTTGAACAGCGTTATATCACCGTGTTTAAAGGCAACATGTGATTCACCCAGACTGCACTGACCAAGGCGCAGGGACTTTACCTCCGTTCCTGCGAGCATAATACCAGCTTCAAACCGGTCCTCGATATGATACTCATGCCGTGCCTTTCTATTTTCGGCTACGGTCTGGCTGGTTGAGATCATGCCGGACTTCTTTTTACTCTTTTTATTATCTGCCATGCTTATAACCCTTCGAACGCAAGACTATATAGCGACTAGGCTCAGTTTTCAAAGAAATTTACGTGAACGGTATTTTATAAACGTACTTCGTAAAGTTGCCCGCTTTGCATAGGGTATGCCTGTGCCCCCGTAATAGTCGACGCGTATGATGCGGCGTGTTCTGTTATAACAGCTATATTTGTATGGCTGTAACGCGGGGCGGCGCGATGAAGTTTTTCGGTTTCATAAAGTGTCGGGCTAATATACCCCGGACGTGATGCAAGTTCATCACCAAGTCGGCGGTCTTGTATATCACCGGCTGCGATGGCGAAACGCAGCGGGAATGTGCGTCCATCGCAAATTTTATTGATTTGCTTAGACAGATTGTACTCACGCGATACGTGGCGGCAAAACGGCAATACGGTGTTGCTCATCATATCTTTTATACGTCCGGTGTTATCGGGGCCCAGGCTTTTATCACGGCAATCAATGGCGAGCCATAGACGGTCACCGGAATCAACATCAAGTATTTGCGCGCGGCCGTTAAAATAGGTCCGCATACCATCTTCAATAATGTTTTCCAGCTCATCAATAAGGTCAACGACCTTTGA
>JAUICS010000356.1 GCA_030427765.1 Alphaproteobacteria bacterium | reverse complement strand
GTGAACAGCACTTTTGTTTCGGGTTTAATGGCAAGAACCCTAGCCGCGATCTGAATGCCGTTCATTTCACCCGGCATGGAAATATCAGTAAACAACATATCAATATGAAGGTCCGGCTGGGTAATAATTTCAATGGCCTTTAGCCCGCTGTGTGCCTCGATAATTTTGTATCCTTTCTGCTCAAGCAAGTTACGTGTTAGATCAAGAATTTCCAGCTCATCCTCAACAAGCAAAATCGTCTCGGTCCCGCCGACGGTCACAATATCCTTTTTATCAACCGAGGTTGTTTTGTTATCCATTTTGGCCCGCGGCAAGTAAATCCGGAAACATGTCCCCTTACCCTTCTCCGAATACACATGAATATTTCCGCCGGATTCTTTAACAAACCCATAAACCATACTCAAACCTAATCCAGTGCCTTTCCCGACATCTTTTGTCGTGAAGAAAGGATCGAAGATTTTTTTAACAACGTCTTCCCCCATTCCGAAACCTGTATCAGAAATGGCAATCATTAAATAATCGCCCGTATCCAGTCCATCCGGTTTGTGTAATAACCCGTCATGAATACTAATATTATCTGTCTCGATCGTAATATTCCCGCCGTACGGCATGGCATCGCGCGCATTAACACACATATTTATAATGGCATGCTCCATTTGGCTTGGATCGATATTCACGTACCAAAGATCGGGCTTCACATTCACGTTGATTTCAATTGGATCACCAAGTGTACCGCTTAAAAACTCCTTTAACTCCTCAAGCAATTCCCCCACATCGATAATGTCGGGACGTAATGTTTTCTGGCGTGTAAAAATCATCAAACGTTTAATAAGTTCCGCGCCACGGTTTGCCGCACGTATAACGGCTTCATTACTTCGTTCGCACGCTTCGGGTTTAAGCTTATCCCCCTTTATCATATCGGCAATCAGGCGCGTGTTCCCGAGGATGATCGTCAGAATATTATTGAAGTCATGTGCGATACCACCCGTTAATTGGCCTATCGCCTCCATTTTTTGGGAATGCATAAGTTGTTGCGTTACCTGATATCGCTTATTTCTATCAAGATAAAATTCTTTTGCCTTGGCAATCGCAATTGATAGCGTATCTTCGGTGATACAATTCTTCAGCAAGTAGTCCTGAGCGCCGTAATTAATGGCATCCGTCATGACCTTTTCACTTCCCTGCGCCGTCAACATTACGACAGGGGCAGGCCCGAGACTGGTTTCAGGGTTGTAAATATCCTTCAAAATGCTTACGCCATCAGTGTCAGGCAACATGTAATCAAGAAAAATACAATCATAATGGTTTTCATTGATCATCATAATTGCATCTTCACCATTTTCCGCGTGATCAAGTGTTATATCCATTCCGCGATCAAGCAGGTGCCTGGTAAAAATCATTTTGTCTGTCGGATTGTCTTCAACCAAAAGAATGCGCATATTTCCCTCTAAATCTGTTGTCAAAATACAGGGTAACTCAAAACCACTAACAAAAGATTGCATTTTTCATTAACCACACCTTTACATTCTATAGTATATATTTTTTAAAGAGGATTATATTCGTGGGGTTATAATTTGAAAAAAGTACTCGTTGCCGATGATGAAATCGAAATTCAGGGGCTGGTGGCAAACTTCCTCAGAAATTACGGCGTACATGTTGAGGGAGTTGGCAACGGTATACAGGCATGCAAACGCCTTCAGGAAACAACATTCGATCTCATAATTACCGATTTGAATATGCCCGGCGAAGATGGGTGCAGCGTCATTTATAAATCCCGCAATTTTTTAAAAAGCACGCGAACAACCCCGATTATCATTATTACCGGCGCCGGCAATGCAAATGATTTCGAAATGGTGAACGAAAATCTGGCCCAGCATAAAATCAAAATATTACTCAAACCATTCTCGCTTGATGACTTGTTGAACAATGTTTGTGAATCACTTCATCTGGATGTGACAAAAGTCAATGAAACCATGATGATAGAATAACGTTGATTCTGACGTATCGAATTATATGTTCTTCCCCATAAATCATTGCTTGATTATTTTTTGAATTTCCTTAGGATGCTAACAATTCGAAATATTGAATATGCAAAAGGCCGTTTTTGGAATATTTTCCGAAAATTTAATTTAACAGACGCGTAATACGTTTTCATGGATCAAAATTCACTCGAAAATTTTCTAGACGCCGTAGAAGTGCGCGTTGCCAAAAACTCTGCTGAAATCGATGCAGCACAGCATTTGCGTTATCGCGTTTTTTATGAAGAGTACGAGGCCACCCCTACCCCGCAAATTGCCGAACAAGAACGCGATATGGATGAGTATGATCCATATCGCGTTCTTG
>JAUICS010000355.1 GCA_030427765.1 Alphaproteobacteria bacterium | reverse complement strand
AGCTCCTTCTTTTGCGGCATAAAAACTTCAGGGTGATGGTGTAGCTGTTCATACAGCCAGGTTGTGCCCGCTTTTGGCACGCCAATCCCTAAAAATGTTGGCAACATATGCTGCATGGATATAGTCTTCTTAAAGTATTATTCTAGATTAAACGTGTAATTTGACAGAAAGCGGATTCGAAATCTATGCCAATTAAGATACCCGATAATTTACCGGCGACCAAAGTCCTTGAAGAAGAACGTATTCCGATCATACGCACTGAACGTGCGCTGCGTCAGGATATTCGTCCGCTGCAGTTGGCTATCCTTAATTTAATGCCAGATAAAATATCAACTGAGAACCAGTTATTACGCGTTCTGGGATCATCTCCGCTTCAGGTCGAAATATCCCTGATACGGACCGCATCGTATCAAAGCAAGAATACTCATCCGGACCATCTGGAAAATTTTTACGACACATGGGACAACATTTCCCACAGGCGTTTTGACGGCTTGGTTATTACCGGTGCGCCGGTTGAAACGATGGAGTACGAAGACGTTCTCTATTGGAAAGAGCTAACCGATATCCTCGAGTGGTCAAAGACGAATGTTTATAGCAGTTTCTTCATCTGCTGGGCGGCGCAGGCGGCGCTGTATTACCACCATAAAATCCGCAAGAAAATTAATGATGTAAAATTGATGGGAAATTACCGTTTCCGGCTGCCATCACGTTATGACCCTTTAATTGCCGGATTTGATGACGAAATCTATATCCCGGTTGCACGCCAGACATCGGTTAAGCGCGACGATATTCTGGAGAACAAAAAACTGGATATATTGCTGGAAAATAAAGAAACCGGCCCATGTCTGGTCCACGAAAACACCTACCGCCGTGTATACATGTTCAACCATTTGGAATATGACCGCGACACAATCAAGAACGAGTATCTACGTGATCTTGAATCCGGGCAATATACTGTGTCACTGCCGGTAAATTACTTCCCGGATAATGATGTTGAAAACGACCCGCCCGTCACATGGCGCGCACATCGAAACCTTCTGTTCGGAAACTGGTTAAACGTCGTGTATCAGGGCACGCCGTTCAATCTTGATGATATTACGCCGATTGCATAAACCGGCGATATTAGTCCGGTGTTGGAAACGGTTTCGGCGCGAGCAGCCCTTTCACATTTAACCGTTTCTGTTTTAAACCTTTCGGAATTGGAGTGCCGGCGTATACCTGCTTGCTTGCCTCGATAATATGTACGCCGGAAAATGCCGGAAACAATGCCGCCCCAACCTTTTCCAAAACCGGCGATGATTCGTATATTAACGACCACCGCACCGGCGGAATGAACAGGGAATGAAATGTTTTTTCATGCACAAACCGGCTGTCTTTAAGTAGATTATGAATCTGTGATGCGCTAAATGGCCTTCCATGTCCAAATGGTGTCCATTCTGCCGATGACCATAATCCACGACGATTGGGAACAATAACAAGAATGCGTCCATTCCCTTTTAAAACGCGCCATGCCTCCTCCAGAAACTGGTGAATATTCTCAACGTATTCCAAAGCATGCATGATGAGCAAACGATCAACCGAACTTGTTTCAATAGGCCAATCATCTTCCTGCATTAAACAGACACGATTTTCACCCTCCTGCGGCCATGCATGTACACCCAGGCCCGACATCATTCCACATATCAAATTCTCGGACGATTCAAGATAATGGCGCATATATGGTGCGGCATAACCGATACCGTAAATGGTTTCATTTTGAGCATCCGGCCAAATATGTCTGATTTTCTGTTGAATAACACGGCGAACAACACGCCCGGTTTTTCCCGCGTAAAAAACCTTTAGATCATAAACCGACTGATGCATGGAAATTATCCGGCGTTATTTGCCAACATACTGAACCAAAGGATCAATAAGAGGCAGATCGGCCTTTGGCATACTTAATTCATATAAATCGTTCGGGCGAACCCATTTCAATTCCTTATGCTCATTCGGGCGAGGAAACCCACGCCACACGCGACATGCGTAAAGCGGCATGAACAAATGAAAATGGTTATAGGTATGAGATGCAAATGTAATCGGGGCAAAACAGGTTGGGCGGGTTTCAATACCCAGTTCTTCCTGAAGCTCCCGCATAAGGGCAAATTCCGGAAGCTCCCCCTTCTCGACTTTACCGCCTGGAAATTCCCACAAATCGGCCATATCTTTATCATCGGGCCGCTTGGCGACAAGTATTTTACCTTCCCCATCAATCAGGGCGGCGGCAACAACCGTTAGAATATCAATATTCTCTGGATGCTCGGGGACCGGCTTATCAAGTGCTTCCAAGCATCCAGACATTTCCATTCCTT
>JAUICS010000354.1 GCA_030427765.1 Alphaproteobacteria bacterium | reverse complement strand
CGTGCGTTATGGCCTGAACTCCGACCTTGGATTTTCACCGAAAGATCGTGCCGAAAATATCCGCCGTGTTGGTGAGGTTGCGGGCCTTATGGCCGATGCCGGTATCATTGTGGTAACTGCGTTTATTTCACCGTATCGTGAAGACAGGGACCGTGCACGTCAGGCATCCCCGTCACAGTTTAATGAAATTTACGTGAAGGCCGATCTGGCAACATGTGAATCGCGTGATCCGAAAGGCCTGTATAAGAAGGCCCGTGAAGGTGAAATTCAGGACTTCACCGGAATTGATGCGCCATATGAGGAGCCGGAAAATCCGGAGCTTATCGTTGATACACAGGCCAATCAGGTTGATATGTGTGTTGATCAGATTGTTAGCTTCATTGAACAAACTGTCGGTGTTGATGAGCGCAAAAATGGCGGTAATGTAAAAGCATTGGCATCGGCATAATGACCGCACTTCCAAAACTTATCGATCATTTACCGGCCTTGAAAAACCAGGTTGTGCGTGTCGCGCTGGAGGCCGGTGAAAAAACAATGGAATATTTTGATGAGGCCGGTTACCAGGGTGCGGATGCAAAGGCCGACGGTTCACCCGTAACGGTTGCGGATGAAGAGGCCGAGAAAATCATTGAAAAGGCCCTTGCCGATATTGCACCAAGTATTCCAATGATTGGTGAAGAAGCCACCGCCGATAACCGCATTCCGGATATTCAGGGAAGTGATTATTTTTGGCTTGTTGACCCGCTTGATGGCACGAAAGAGTTTATTTCCGGTACTGGCGAATTCACCGTCAATATTGCCCTTATCAAGAACGGCGAGCCAGTTATGGGTGTTGTTTATGCACCGTATCTTGGTGAGCTTTACGCCGGTGCGGGACCAAACACGGCGACAAAGTGGCTGGAAGAAACCGATAATGAAAAATCCATTCATGTGCGCACACCGCCGGATGAAGGATTTACAATTATTGGCTCACGTTCCCACGGCAGTCAGGAAAAAATGGATAAATTCCTTGATGGTTTCAAGGTTGCAAAATTTATCAAACGCGGTAGCTCACTAAAAATCTGTGCGGTTGCAGCCGGTAAAGCAGACATCTATCCACGTTTTGGCCCGACATGTGAATGGGATACCGCCGCCGCCGATGCCGTGTTACGTTCGGCCGGTGGATTCATGGTAAATGCCGACACGAAGCAGCCTTTGCGGTACGGTAAGGTCGATGAAAAATTCTACAATCCGGAGTTTATTTGTGTGCCGGATATGGCATTACTAGCCGAATAGATTTACGCGTTTTCAATTAATTCGTCTTCGATCTGTTTCCAGAAATTTTTGGAATAGTCTTTCGCGCCATCTTGCGGGGAAATATAAAATACATCTGTCGCCCGCAATCCCTGCGTGGTTACTTTCGCACTGTTAATTTCCAGATCATGTTCCTTAAAAACCTTTGCCAGTTTGTAAAGCAGGCCTGGCTTGTCACGCGCAAGGACTTCGATAATTGTCGGCTTGCCATCCTGATGTTCAATACGCACGGTTTTTTCAATGGTGAACACTTCATCCTTTTTGCGTGTTGGTTTTTGCTGCTCGTTCACTTCCTTATCAATATCAATGATATGGTTTACGGTGTTTAGCAAAGTTTGTTTTAAATCGTCTTGCCGTTTGAATGTATCAAACGGATATCCTTCGGTTGTTTGCACGGTAAAACTATCAAGAACAATATCATCGTCATTAGTTTGAATGCGCGCATCCAGAATGGTTGCACCCGCAATGGTGAAACCTGCACATAATTCCGCAAAAATTCCTGGCCTGTCGTATGTGAAAATATTAACGCGTGTGGCTTGTTGATGCGGGATGTCTTCAAATTCAATATGAATATCACCTTGCTCAAGATCGCTTGGTGCTTCGATTTCCGGTGTGCTAAAACTCTCACCTTGTAAATATTTTTGTGTTTTATTATACAAATCTTCGATTAAATGCGCCTTCCATGCTGTCCAGCGCCCGGGCCCGACGGCCATTGTGTCGGTGGTTGTCAGGATGGTCAGGAGATTTAATTTTTCTTCGTTTTCAATAAATTCCGCAAATTCCTTGATCACTTCCGGATCTTGCAGATCCTTCCGGAATGCCGTCTTCGCCATATTCAGATGATGTAAAACCATCCATTCAACACGTTTTGCACCTTGCGGGCTGATACCGAAACGCGGGGCAAGTGTTTGTGCAAATTCTGCGCCGATTTCGGAGTGATCACCCCCGCGTCCCTTTCCGATATCATGTAAAAATATGGCCGTATAGAGCGCGCGGCGGTTTTCAATTTTGTGCATGAGATTGCTGGCAAGTGGCGCTTCCTCAATCAATTCGCCGG
>JAUICS010000353.1 GCA_030427765.1 Alphaproteobacteria bacterium | reverse complement strand
GAATCCGGCAAACATATCTGATATAGCTTTCATGCCGACCTTATTTAGTGCAGCCTCAGCATTTTTATGCGTCGTAATCCACGAACTCGGCGGCATATCTTTCAGAAAACCGAACCTTAGAAATTCCGGTATGCGTATCAAGTGGTATATGTCTTTCACCCCCATAATGGATTTTATGCGCGGGCCCAATGTTGCGGGTGGCTTATAACCGTAATCACCAATACTATCAAAAATCTGGCGCAATTTTGTGTCGTTCACGTCATCAAGAATACATCCGCTGTGAATCACTGCGCCCCAATATTTATCCGGGTGATATATCATCTGGTTTCCGGCAAAAAAACCGCCCATGGAAAAACCAACGAGAATTACCGGACCGCAAAATCCATCGGCATAGGCATTGTATATATCATGTAATTCACGTTCGGGCTTAAAATCATCATCATACCAGACGAACGCAGGATTTTCGCCCTGCGCATGGACCGGAACCGTCCCGTTAGGCACGATAACCTGACTGTTTGGAATGCGGTTCATAAGCCCCTTGGCGGCAGTGGCCGAATTTTTCGCACTGTATCCGGAACCATGCAAAAATATGATCTTCACATCCGGATTGTCGTTCCCCATAACATAGTAAGAACCAGGCTTGTCCGGTTCAAAACCATCTGTTTTTATTGTCATTTTTTCCCCGTTCGTTTTTCTTTATTAACTATTATTAACAAAAACTTTGTGAAACGTTAACAATTTTGTTAATATATTATTTACGAAGGTTAATTATTTAACGTTTTGGGGCAGCAAAAAAGGGATTTCAAATGCGCGTACTATTAGTAGAAGACGACAGTTCAATGGCAAAAAGCATCGAATTGATGCTGAAATCAGAAGGATATGTGACAGATACAACCGATTTGGGCGAAGATGGCCTGGATTTGGGTAAAATTTATGACTACGACATCATCATTCTGGACCTTATGTTGCCGGATATGGACGGTTATGAAGTTCTAAAGCGTTTTCGCGCGGCAAAAGTTGATACGCCAATATTGATTCTCTCCGGTCTTGATGAGCTTGATAACAAGCTTAAAGGCCTTGGTTTTGGTGCCGATGACTACCTGACCAAGCCATTTGACAAGCGTGAGCTTATTGCACGTATTCAGGCGATTGTTCGCCGTTCCCAGGGACATTCACAAAGTGAAATCATAACCGGCCGCATCACGGTCAACCTTGACACACGTACGGTCAGTATTGATGGAAAAACACTTCATCTTACCGGCAAGGAATACAGTATTATTGAGCTTCTATCCCTTCGTAAGGGTACAACACTTACGAAGGAAATGTTCCTGAACCACCTGTATGGCGGTATGGATGAACCAGAAGTGAAAATTATTGACGTATTTATCTGTAAACTGCGTAAGAAGATTGAAAACGCGACAGACGGTGAAAGCTACATCGAAACTGTCTGGGGCCGCGGATATGTTCTTCGTGACCCATCCGAACAAGGCCAGACTGCACAAGCAGCCGCAGGGTAATTAGGAAAGTCATCCGGTTGTGATCACCCTTCCCACTTGGATTACATTATCCAGGCTGTTTTTACTGCCTGTCATTATTCTATTGCTCTTTATTCCGGCGCAGACAACCGCGTGGCTAGCCTTTAGCCTGTATGCCATTGCATCGTTCACTGACTTCATTGATGGATGGATTGCGCGCCGTTACAACATGGAATCGGACTTCGGAAAATTTCTGGACCCGATTTCCGACAAAATTTTTGTGACATGCCTGCTGATTACATTTGTTGCAATTGGGCGCTTACCAGATTTCTGGTTAATCCCGGTTATGCTCATCCTGACACGGGAGTTTTTGGTATCCGGAATGCGGGAATTTTTAGGGCCGCGTAATATAACCCTGCATGTCACGTTTCTGGCAAAATGGAAGACGACGATTCAAATGGCTGCTATTGGCCTGCTGATCATCGCACCCTACGTTTTCCTTGGCTACACGGCGGCTTACATAACCCTGCTAGTATCAACGTTCCTTACACTATGGACAGGTTGGCAATATTTATCAAAAGGGGTTTCCGCATTATCGAATGATTGCTAAAACTGATTGTATATTCAGCAATTATTTAGTGGTCACATGGAACCTCAAACTGTCAATAACGACAAATTCCTACACATACGCGGTTTAGGCGAAATTGCCGATCAATACGATTGTTTTGTGCTGGATTTATTCGGCGTTATTCATAACGGCATATCCCTTTATGATGCGACGTTGTCTACGTTCGAAAGCCTCAATAAGCTTGGCAAGAAAATTTGCCTTGTATCCAACACACCGAAACGGGCATATCGCGCAAAACAAGACCTTGCCACCATGGGCATTACGCCGGACA
>JAUICS010000352.1 GCA_030427765.1 Alphaproteobacteria bacterium | reverse complement strand
AGAATGCAGACGCAAAAAAATCTGTAGAAGATAAACAGGCGGGAACCTGATGGCAAAACGTGTTGATAGAGAATTTATGGATGATATTGAGGAGGTTCGCCGCCTGCAATCCGGTGCGACGTCAAATATCATGCTGTATTCCATCATTGCACTTGTAATCATTTTTTTCGTGTGGGCGTCAAAGGCTGAGGTCGAAAAACTAACACGCGGCGAAGGGCAGGTTGTACCGTCTCTGGAAACGCAAATTGTCCAAAGCCCTATCAGTGGACAGCTTGAAAGACTTCTTGTCGAGGAAGGGGATAAGGTAAAAAAAGATCAGCCCCTTATACAAATTCGTGATGTACGGGCAACGTCGGAAGAACGTGGGACGAAGGCCAAACTTGGTTCACTTCGTGCCCAGCGCGCGCGTTTAATGGCGGAGGTGTCCGGTGATGAACTTGATATGCCGGACGATATTGAAACGAATTACCCGGATATCGCACGTAATGAAATTGACCTGTACGATTCCCGTGCGCAGGAGGTTAAACAGGCCCTCTCAAAAATTGATAGTGAGATCACCCGCGTGAAGGAGCAGCTTGATGAACTTGACGTTCAGATATCCAAATTGCGCAAAAATGAATCTCTTGTGCGAGAAGAATTGGCAATTACATCCAAAATGGTGGCGCAGCGCGCGGCGCCAAAAATCGAAGCCATCCGTCTGGAACGCGAACTGAACGACACGTCCGGTAATTTAAAAGCCTCGATCGAGCAAAAGGATGCACTTCGCTCCGAATCAAGTGCCTTTGAAAAACAAAAGAAGGAGCGGAAGGCCGCATTTAAATCTCAGGCCTTATCCGACTTAAACGTGGTGGAAACGGATATTGCGTCTTTAAAAGAAAGTCTGGTGTCACTAACTGACCTTGTTGACCAGACCGAACTGCGTTCACCGGTGGATGGGATTGTGAATAAAATTATGCTGAAGACGGAGGGCGGCGGATTTATCGAGGCCGGAAAACGTCTTGTTGAAATTGTGCCACTTGATGATGACCTGAAAATTGTTGCGAAGGTTCGTCCGAGTGATATTGCCTTTCTGGAAATCGGCCAGCATGTGAACGTCAAGATTTCAGCTTATGATCCACAAAAATACGGTCATCTGGATGGACAACTATCCCGCATCAGTGCGAATAGCGTAAGTGACAATGATGGCAATGTATTCTTCGAGGTCGAGGTCGTAACCGAACAAAACTTTATGGGCACAGAGGATAAACCCCTTCCGATCACACCGGGAATGGAGGCGCAGATTGAGGTTGTTACGGGGAAACGTACCATTCTTGAATATCTGGGTAAGCCATTTTTACGCGCCCGTGATAACGCCTTTACCGAAATGTAAGCCGATATCATTTTGTAAATTGCCAAATCTCTATTACACTCCGTTCCATAATTCATATGTAACGGGGACGTGATGGCAAAGTTATTTCAGCTTGATGGCGATAGTTTAAAACCATTTAGTAATTTTTTTATTCTCAAACGCATTCAGGATAATTTGGCCCTTCCGGATGAAGGGACGACCGATTTTACAACTTGGCGTGAACAATTTTTAAGTGCGGCTGAAAACATATTATCAAAACGATTTCCTGATTTTGATCCTGCAAGTGATATTGATGCATTTGTGACCGAAAAGCTGGAGGACGCATCAACACAACTTGGTCAAAATTCACCTGTCATATCCGTTACGGAATATAAAAACGAATGTTGTTACCCGCGTGCGTATGAACAATTTCCGGAAATATATGTGGAGCAGTATCACGTTCCGGTCCAAGACGGGGAAAATGTAGATGGTAAGGAGGTCGAAATTATTCGCGGCGTCCCTCATAAGGCTGTGTCACATTATTACATGCTTTGCCCGATCGGGTATGACGGATCTTATTTCGTTCCTGAGGGCGGGGTGCTTCTGGATACGGAGCGACAAGAAAGTCTGGAGCGCATGTGGTTTAATGCATGGGGTGGATCGACACCGGTTTTGTATAAATACGGAAACGGCGTTGCACTGCCGGACGACTTTAACCCGACTGGGCAGGGGCAAATGCTTGGCAGAAGTATTGATGTTGAAAATTCTTACCTTGCCGATGGTGTTGCGCTGGACGTTGTAAAACGTTATCTGAAGGCTGCTGAGGATTATCAAAGCCGAACATCTGCCGTATTCGAAAAGATAAAGGCAATTGTGCTGACCGGACGAAATGAAACGGACCATGTCAATTTATCAAAGGGAGCTGACGGGGTTACATTTAGTGTACGTGCGCAAGATGGCACGCCGTATGGCAATGTCCGGACCAATGATATTGTGGTTGAAGACATTGAAAAGCCCTATGCCAAGGGGGAATTTCGGGTGCTCGCTGGAAATTC
>JAUICS010000351.1 GCA_030427765.1 Alphaproteobacteria bacterium | reverse complement strand
ATGACGCTGCAGCAAATCGTTGCTTTCGATAAGTTTCCTCATACTTCTATCGAATCACATCTGATTCGGCGGGTCAAGTCTATTTTCTCAATAGAGTCAGTGATTTATAAATTTTTATTCACAGAAACATACGTTCACGAAATGTACTCCCCACAAAATCCCCCCCCTTCAACAACGTTCTTAGCTTGACAAAACATGTCTCATTATAATATTTTACATAAAGCATTTAAGCGCAGTATGAATATTAAAACAGTTTTTAACCGAAAGAATATTATACGGGCAGCATTGGCATTTGCCGTTGCGGCCGCCATTGCGTATGACACTATTCTAGTCCCTGAATATAACGCAAAGTACGTGCAAATACAGGCCCTTGATATGGTGCGCTCGCTAAATCCAAAAGCACACACAGCATGTATTGTAAGCAATAGTTTTGGGAATGACATGCCGGATGCCCTTCCTTATCTAACAACGTTATTTTCGGATACAATGACAAGCATCTCAACATGGATGGCGCATTTAGGCGAACCTGATATTGGCGACTGCCGTATCGTAAATGCAGGGGCGGGCATGCTCGACCAACGAACGGAAATATACACCCGCAACATATTTGATGAGGGTGTATGGGTTACAAAACCACCTGGTCTGGCCTGTAATTAACCGATTAACTTAAGCGGCTTTTTTTTTGACAGATTTCAAATCAAGCGGCGCACGAAAGAATTCATCTTTGTAGTAACGCGCCTGCGGACCCAAAATCTCCTCGATACGAAGAAGCTGGTTATACTTCGCAATCCGGTCGGAACGAGAAAGTGACCCCGTCTTAATCTGACCGCAATTTGTGGCAACGGCCAAGTCGGCAATTGTTGTATCCTCGGTCTCACCTGAACGGTGTGACATGACAATGCCGTATCCGGCCTTCTTCGCCATTTCAATTGCTTCTAACGTTTCTGTAAGCGACCCAATCTGATTGACCTTCACGAGAATGGCGTTCGCTGCACCGCGTTCAATGCCCTCTGCCAAACGCTTTGGGTTGGTCACAAACAAGTCATCACCGACAAGCTGCACACGGTCACCAATCGCCTTCGTCATATTGATCCATCCATCCCAATCGTCCTCGGCCAAGCCATCCTCAATCGATACAATCGGATATTGTGATGTTATATCTTCGTAAAGTTTGATCATATCATCGGATGACAGGATACGCCCCTCACCTTCCAGATGATATTTACCGTCTTTGTAGAATTCGGTTGATGCGGAATCCAAGGCAATAACAACATCGGAACCGGCATTGTAACCGGCCGTCTCAATAGATTTCAGGATATAATCCAAACCTTCTTGAACGGATTTGATGTTAGGCGCAAAACCGCCCTCATCACCAACATTCGTATTCAAACCTGCCTTTGAAAGTTCTTTTTTCAGAGCATGAAACACCTCCGCCCCGCAACGAAGCGCGTCCGAGAATGTCTCGAAATTCGTCGGCATAATCATAAATTCCTGAAAATCGACGGGGTTATCGGCATGTGCGCCACCGTTAATGATATTCATCATCGGTGTCGGCAACACATGGGCATATGAACCGCCAATATATTTGAACAATGGAACCTGAAGCTCCGCCGCCATCGCTTTTGAAACCGCAAGGGATACGCCCAGAATTGCATTCGCACCAATGCGGCCCTTGTTTTCCGTACCGTCGATATCCAGCATGGTTTTATCAACCAGCATTTGTTCCGATGCCTCATAACCGCATAGGGCATCATTCAATTCGTTATTGATGTAATCAACGGCCTTTTGAACGCCTTTGCCGCCATAGATATCTTTATCACCATCACGGAGCTCAACCGCCTCATACGCCCCCGTTGATGCACCCGATGGAACGGCCGCGCGACCAACAACGCCGCTATCCAATGTTACATCTACCTCAACCGTCGGGTTACCGCGACTATCCAGAATTTGTCGTGCTTGAATATCTACAATCATGCTCATGGCATTACCCTTCCTTCGTTATCGTATCAATTGCAATCAATCTTTCCAGAACATCTGGCAAATCACTTAATTTCACCATATTCGGCCCGTCACTTGGTGCATTATCAGGGTCCTGATGGACCTCCATAAACACACCGGCAACGCCAACCGCCACTGCCGCACGTGCCAAAACAGGAACCATAGCACGGTCACCGCCCGATGATGTTCCCTGCCCGCCCGGCTTTTGTACAGAATGCGTTGCATCAAAAATAACCGGATAACCGGTTTCCGCCATAATCGGCAAAGACCGCATATCGGATACAAGCGTATTGTACCCAAAGCTAGCACCACGTTCACACAGCATAATGTTATCATTGCCCGTGCTAGCAACCTTCGCCGCCACGTTGATCATATCCCAAGGCG
>JAUICS010000015.1 GCA_030427765.1 Alphaproteobacteria bacterium | reverse complement strand
CCGATCTTCAGAAACGAATCGATGACATTATCCGTTATATAGACAACGTGATAGCCCAAGATGATGGGTCGGACACGCTTAACGAATTTGCGAAAGACGGTATTCGCCGTTCACAAAAATCAAATGCCCGCCGCGCACATCAGGCAAATGATCTTCTGGATCGAGTAAATGAAGAAAATCCGGCAGAAGAATTATGGCCGGATGATGCGGTATCCAAAACAATTGCCAGCAAACTGCCGCACCTGAAACGCAAACCGGACACGCTACGCGAAAATACATATACGATTTCTGCCGATTTCAAGAAATTTGTAAAATCGTCCCTGTCACAGACGAAGCAAATGCTTCTCGGCGCAATCAATCACGGGGATGCGCTTATTGATGACCAGCTTCATATCGATATGCCGGAGCGTCCAAAGGAATATCTGGATGGATTCAAGCGTATTCGTCACTTGCTTTTAAATCCGGATGATATTGAGGACATTGATTTTAAAGACCTTATTTACTTTATAGGTCAGCACCGTAAAGCCAGCCGTTACCGTGGCAGCACTGCATCCATGTACGAAGGGATCGATGCCCTGATTTCCCTGCTTGTACATTCGATGCCGAGTGAAGAACGCTACCGTGAAAGCGTAAACACCATTCACAACATCGTTGACCCGATATTCCAGCATTTAAGTTTCTCTCTGAAACTCTCGTACCTGAACGTAAAACACAGTTTAAACTTAAGTTCCGAAGAAATTGAATTTTACAGCACCGCCCTCGGGACACTCGGCACGATCATGCGCGGGTACGGGAATGAACTTATCGATGACCGCGTAAAACAATATCTTCACAACACTGGTGACCACGGTATCCGTACGGTTGTAACCATCGTTGGTGTACGTGATACGGTAATCCGTCGTTTTGAAAGCTTGCTGAACGAAGGAAAAATTACACAGGATGAGTATGACGCCCAAGTCGACCTGCTTGAAAAATCATCAAAATTCCGCATTAAACAGGCCTTTTTACATGATATGGGGGAATATCTGGGCGAACTGCTTGGAAATAATCTTCGTGATAAAAGCCCGGCCGTAGAAAGTGTTCTGCGCCGTATTCGCGACATCGTTGAAAACGGCATTAGCACCGGCCCGGCACTGGACGAAGTGCGCGTACGCCTGCATGAACTTCGTGATGCCGGATATTTAGAGGGCTGGGATAGTGACAAAATAGAGCGTTTTGCAGAAGAAGTCGGCATGATCCTTGATCAGGTTTCACCAGATCCGGAAACACGCGACCACTACGAGAGCCGCTTCGACGAAAAACTGTTCGATGTGTTTGAGCGTTTGAACACCAGTTTCGATATGTCGACAATGCGTGCCGTCGGAAAAATCGATGATGATGGCAAACTACGTAACGCCCAGCATATCGAGGAAGATGATGACCGTTATACACTCCAATATGTATTCTCAAAAATTTGTGGTGAAACATACAAATTCAAGTCAACGCATCCTGTAACAATTGCGGAATATTATCAGGACGAGCGCGATCGCGAAGAACGTCGTGAAATCAGCCGGAATTCACAAGAAACAGCGGCAAAAACAGGCACATCCAGACGATTTACGCCTGAGGATGAATTGGTCGATATACCGTTTACGGACCGTACACTTCTTCAATTCATCGAAGAAACTGACATGGAGTGGGAAGGCTCCATGTTTAAGGACCTCTATAACAAAACCATCGATAACTACTACAGCGCCGCCAAGGGCGATATTACAATTGAAGAGGCAAAAGCCCGCCAAATGCATGATGAGGCGCTTCTGGATGAAATATCCGAAGAAATGGTGCACTACGCCAAAAAACATGCGAAACAAAGCCCGACATTAGGTGAAGATGCAGAAGCGATCGAACGCGCCATCCGTTCAAAAATCGGCCAGGGTATTGCCGTATTGAAGGTAAAATTACGCGAACAAGGCAAAAAGATAGGCGTCAATAACGAGATTGACGCCCTTGCCGAAAACGGCATTGAACTTGCCTACATGAAACAGGCTGACTGGATTTTCGGTAAGAAACGAAAACTGGTGAGTGCCATGGTCTTGGGCGGATATTTCACAAATCCGGATGAACCGCATCAGGTTGTGGCCCCGTTACAACCATTATTCAAGGCCATTCATGCCGCCGTTAATGGTAATGAAGTCAGTTTAAAAGCCGGCGCATCATTTATCTTCCGCCTTATCAACACATTCTCTCAGTTGATTGCATACCGCGAAAACTTCCGCATGACGAATGATGATACCGAAAACCTGCTTGGCAAAACAGCCGTATCCGAAGCAGTTGGTGATGCAGGTTTAACCGTGTCCGGCGGGTTTCACTTTGCATTCGACTTCAAAATGCTGGCCTCCATCAACCCGTTCTTCACATGGCGCCTAAAAATTGCGCAGGACAGGGCCGAGGCTATTGAGAAATGTTACGGGCATATCCTGTTGAACTACACATCCGAAATCGCACAAAAATACGGGCTGGATGACGACCTTGCTATTCATAATTTGAAGAAAAGCAGTAATAAGCTCGGAAAATACAGACAATTCTTCAAGAAAGATTCGGACAAATTCCCATCCGGAAAACTGGCCGAAGAAATGTATGAATGTCTGGCTGTGCGATACGATATCTTACGCTTGGAAAATACGCTGAAAGACATTCAAGGAAAAATTGATGCGCATGGAATTGCTAGTGAAGACGCAACAGCTCTGAGCGAACAACAAACAACTATCCAACAAGAACTCGAGGAAATCCGCCGTAAAAAGGCAGAGATCCTTAACAATAAGAAATTCGCAAGAATTGCAGACGAGTCCGAACGGTACGTTCTGCATGCGCAGTTAAAAAGCGCGATTATCAAGGCGGAAACACGGCTCGCCCAGACAACGGGCTCAGGTAAAGACAATGAGCGTACGGACCAGCTTGCCTCACTTCACAAGGCAAAAGACGATATTCCACTTAGCAATACCGTCTGGTTCTTCCGCCGTCACGGCATGGCGTTCCGTTTTGCATTGATTGCATCACTTGGTATTGCATTTACATTCTCGAATGTTGGTTTCCTGATTGCCCTGCCCGTCGTCGGAACCCAGGTAAACGTTCTTGGTTTGGGTCTCGCGGCCGCCGGCACAACCGCCTTACTTGCCACGATCAAGGATAAATTTAAAACAACATCACAGATAAATACATTATTCCGCTTCTTGAAAGATCTGCCGCATTTTGAATTCGATAAACACGGACTGCATGTCATTAAGGGTGACAATTACAGACTTAATCACGACGACAATTATGGTTTCAAGCAACGCAAATTGATGCGCATTTCAAAGGATTACAATACATCCGCTGGCGTGGTCGGTTTTGTGGGTGGTGCCCTTAGCGAGATTTGGGACTTTGCCCTTGCGACCGCAACAACGCCGTTCCGGTTAATTGCCGATTACGCCCTTTCAAACAAGGCATTTGGCGCACAAAACACAACCACAACATTAGATACCGCGTTCGTAATTGCCGCCGCCGTGACAGTTGCCAACCCGACATTCTGGACGGTTGCATCGGCCGCAGCCGCATATTTGGCATGGTCCGCATTCCGCCGTGTTTACGTACAGAACATGTATAAAACAACTATGATTGAGGCGGTTCAGCGCGGCGAAACGCCAATTCATGAAAATATTCAGCAGCAAGTCGCCAAGAAAATGGAAGAAGAGACAGTCAAACCGCTCTTCAACCTGTTCGTCAACATGGGGAAATCTTTACACAATACGCAATACGGTTATCTGGCGACAAAGGCATTTGATATTGCGACAGGTGTTGAATTTAATGCGCAAATCAGTACGCTTGGACGAAAGGTACATAACGCCCTTTCCGCCACAAATTCACGTACCCAAGGTATTTCGGCGCCTACGCCTTCGTAAAAACACATATTCTTATGAATAAAACACCCGATAACAACAACAACGATGATGACACGGAACTATATTTTATCGGCTACATAAACGGTAAGAATGAGAGCGGTGAGGCATTCTGGGCCTATTTATCCATTCCGGGCCGTAAATACGACTTATTTCGTGCAGCCATTTCGGATGACAATTTCGATCCCGACGAATACGGGGATATTATCGAACATGGATATGGTAATAAACCGCCGGAGGACGTGCGCAAACGTATCATGGATACATATTACCTTGAAGACGGGTTTGATGACCAATTCGAACCTACACTTGAAAAAATGGATGCACGTTTTTCGAAAGAAAGTGACGAATAAATCTATCCATCCCATTTCAAACTTGATAAATATTGTTCCAGAGAAAAACGAACCCCAGAACAATGAACCGGAGTAATAGAATAATGGCTTCTGAAAAAAACTATGATGTAATTGTTATTGGTGCCGGCCCTGGCGGATATGTATGTGCCATTCGCTGTGCCCAGCTTGGTATGTCCGTGGCATGTGTTGAAAAACGCGGTACACTTGGTGGAACATGCCTGAACGTCGGATGTATACCTTCAAAGGCTCTACTTAGCGACTCTGAAAAATTTGAAGAAGCCAATAAACATTTCGCCGAAATCGGCATTAAAGTCTCCGGCGTGAAACTCGACCTGAAAACCATGATGGGCCACAAAGACAAAGTAGTTGCCGCCAATACGCAAGGTATCGAGTTCTTATTTAAGAAAAACAAAGTTGATTGGTTGAAAGGCACTGGAAAAATCACAAAACCCGGCACGGTTCAGGTTGATAAAAAATCATACGGCGCAAAACATATCATTATTGCCACAGGTTCCGATGTTGTATCCCTTCCGGGCATTGATATTGATGAAAAACAAATCGTATCCTCCACCGGCGCATTAACACTGCCGAAAGTGCCGAAATCAATGGTTGTTATTGGCGGCGGCGTTATCGGCCTTGAAATGGGTACGGTTTGGCAACGTTTAGGTGCAGACGTTACCGTCATTGAATTCATGGATGAAATTTTACCGGGTATGGACGGGGAAATCCGTAAAGAATCCCGCAAAATCCTTTCCAAACAAGGCATCACATTCAAACTGGGCACAAAGGTCACCGAAGCCAAGAAATCGGCGAAGGGCGTTGCCCTGACGCTTGAGCCCGCAAAAGGCGGTAAGGCCGAGAAAATGAACGCGGACATTGTTCTTGTTGCCGTTGGCCGCAAGGCATACACAGACGGATTGGGCGTTAAAGATGTTGGTGTTGAAACTGATGATCGCGGCCGCATTGTGACCAAAGACGGTTTCAAAACCAATGTTGATGGCATCTATGCAATCGGTGATGTGATCGCCGGTCCGATGCTGGCGCACAAAGCTGAAGAAGAAGGCGTTATCCTTGCCGAAATGATCGCCGGACAATCCGGTCACCTTGACTACAATCTTGTCCCCGGTGTGGTTTACACATGGCCGGAAATTGCATCCATCGGAAAGACGGAGGAGCAACTTAAGGAAGAAGGCGTAGAATACAGCGTCGGAAAATTCCCGTTCATGGCCAACGGCCGCGCCCGTGCAATGAACTCAACAGACGGGTTTGTAAAACTTCTGGCCGATAAGAAAACTGACCGCGTTCTGGGCGCCCATATTGTGGGGCCGGAGGCCGGAACCCTTATCGCCGAAATCGGCGTTGCCATGGAATTTGGTGCAAGCGCAGAAGACATCGCACGTACTTGTCATGCCCATCCGACATTGCAAGAGGTTGTGAAGGAAGCTGCCCTCGCCGTTCACAAACGCCCGATACATATGTAATCACGTATTTATTGTCTGTCATTGCCAGGAACATAGTGACGAAACAATCCAGACAGATGTTAGCCACAGAGGGCACTGAGTTCCACAGAGTGGTATATGCTTATTCTCTCCATCGTCATCCTGCGGTTTGACCGCAGGATCCATTTACACGTAAGCGCAAACTTAAAATGTGGATCCTATGCCTTCGCATAGGATGACAAAAACTCTGCGCCCTCTGTGTTCTCTGTGGTTTGAAAAAAGACACAAAAAAGCCGGGAACGGCGTCCTGCACATTCCCGGCAAGTTTTTGTTGAGGTGGAGCCCTGGAAAATCGTTACTGGATTTTCGGGACGGGCACCACCGTCAGAGGGATAATCACTATTATTAGAATAGTCGTAGCACGTTCTGCTGAGACTGCGCCGCCAATGACAAGGATGTCACGGATAGCTGCTGTCTCGTCTGTAGCGCTAGCAACTGCACCCCTTGCTCATTCTCATCAGCAAGTGTCAGTTTATCCGCACCGGCTTCCAAGTTGTTGATTGTGTTCTCCGTGAAAGTTTCACGAGTCTGCACAACCCCAAGGTCGGTGGCCAGTGTCGAACCAAACGCACGGGATGTTTCCAGCGCCGCACGAACGGAGTTGATGGCTGCTTCCACAGTTTCGCTACGTCCGAAGTCCGCTTCCTCAATTCCAAGACCGGATGATGTGAATGTCGCACCAAATGTTGTCAAGGAACTTGTACGATCCGCGTTGAAGAACGTTTCCAGATTATCACCGTTCAATAGGTTTGTACCGGCGTAATCGGCATCGTTTTCAACAAGCTCATCAATCTGCTGACGGATCTTATCGAAGCTGATCTCCTGTGCAAGAAGCTCTGTCGCACCCGCACCGAACTGGAATGTTCGGGTTGTGATGTTACCGGAACCTGTCGCAAACGGTGTTCTAGCGGCAGCCTGACTAAAGCCCTGAGCTGTTGAGAAGCTCGCGGTACTGACACCGAAACCAAACAGACGACCACCGGTTTGTGAGCCATTGGCTTCAAACTGGAACTGAACAGTCTGCACAGACGCATCAAGTGAACGAATTACAATCTGACCAGTATCATCATCAAATGATGCCTGAAGCTGATCACCAAGCTCTGCATCCGTGTTAATGGCATCAATGAAGTCCTGAATGGTAACAGTAGCTGGGTTAAAGTCACCGCCAAGATCCAATTGGACGGCATCTTCACCGTTAATACTGATGTTCAGGTTACTTCCCGCACCACCGGAGAAGCCAAAGTCATTACCGTTATCATCGATCAAGTTGTTCAATGTTGATGTACGAACCGCGATGTTATCGTTATCAGATGAATCAAACAATGCCAATGACGTCAATTGCGGGCCAGCCGTCGCCGTAATGGAGGCAAGCGTTGTATCCGCAGTTGCACCGGCATTAGCCTGACCTTCAAATCCGATAACGTCAAGACCAAGGGCCTCGGCGAAATCAACATCTGATGGTGAACTTGATGTTGGGTCAGTTGTAGAACTGGCATTATCACCGGCATCAAAGAATTCAAGACGCAGGTTACCGCCGTTCAATGCACGGATTTCAAGACCACCGTCACTATTTAGGCTCGCCTCAATGATCTGGTCGCCATTGACATCTTCAATTGCATTGATGTCCGCAATAAACTGCTCAATAGAATCACCTGAGTTCACAGATACAGTGATACCTAATGCTCCACTGGCAGAACCGTCATCGAAAACAACTGGTTGCTGAAGACCTGTCGGGTCGGATACGGAGAAACGAATCGTATCACCGCAGTCCACACCGGTAAGGTCACCAACAATGTCATCAACATCAGATAGATCCACATTACCTGTCACTTTCGCTTCGAACGCACCTGATGATAGTGTTTCACGTGCCTGGTTAGCGATAGATTGAGCCTGTGTAATCAAATCCTGAAGACGGTTATTGGCTTCGGTTGCTTGTTGAATAATCGAAATACTTTGGCCGATCGCGTCAAGCGTACCGTTCAAGTCATCGGCACGGTTTGTCAACGATTGGGCGGCGAAGAAACGTACCGGATCATCAAGAGCCGAGTTAACTTCTCGTCCAGTGGACAAAATATTTGTGATTTTCGAGATATTATCGTCCACAGATTTAAGGGACGTAAGGTTTGCTCTCAGCGCAGCTGAGATTGCTATGTCTCCTGACATAATAGTTCTCCTTTTCCTAAGGTTATGTTTGCATACTGCATGATGCCAATTCTCGGCAACATATATCGAGTATCATATACAAAGATTAACAAAATGTTAAGATAAAAACGTTCCTTTTTGGGCATTTTCACTATCAACCCCTTGTTTTCTGGGGTATTTAGATAAAATAAGTAAGAAAAAACATGTTAACTTTTTTTCAAAAAATGGCATTTTACCCGCGCCGCATCCCATTTACCCTGTGTCTGGCCACATTTATTTTTGTATGTGATCAACTATGCAAATGGTGGATGATCGAAATTCTTTTCAAAGCACAAAATCTTGGTGTGGCATCACAAGGTTTCTTCGAATGGCTTCTATCCGGCGGTGAAAGACTTGGCCCTATGCATATCGAACTCCTGCCATTCTTTAATCTCGTGATGGTCTGGAATAAGGGCGTCAGCTTCGGCATGTTTGCCGGCGACGATAGTTCTGGCGCAATGATATTAATTGCCACATCCCTGATTATTACGGCGTTTCTATTATTTTGGTTACTCACCGTCCATGAAAAATCAATTGCCGTGGCGATTTCCGTCATTATTGGCGGCGCACTCGGGAACGTGCATGACCGCGCACGATTCGGTGCGGTGGCCGATTTCTTCGATTTTCACTTTCTTGGGTGGCATTACCCCGCATTTAACATTGCCGATTGCGCAATTGTATTAGGCGTTGCATATATAGTATTGCATGGTTTATTTATGAGTAAGAGCGATAATAAAAACAAAGACAATAAAGAAAATGAAGTCTCCAGCAACAATTAAGATTTTACCAATTCTAGCCGTCCTTCCAATCCTTTTGCCATTTGTATTGGCGGGGTGTGATGGCACAAAAGAACAACTGGGCCTTGGACGTCAGGTACCTGATGAATTTGCCGTTGTGAAGAAAGCGCCACTTACGATGCCGCCGGATTACAGTTTACGCCCGCCGCAGCCCGGTGCACCGCGCCCACAGGAAAAAACGGCAAGTGAAAAAGCGTTTGAATCCCTTTCCGGTAATGCCATTCCAGATGGCCGTAACCAGAACGCGCGCAAATATGCCAATGATTTTGAAAGTGCCAGCCAGAGCTTAAGCGACAGTGAAATTATGTTTTTGCAGCAGGCCGGCGCGCACAAAGCCCGTCCTGGTATTCGTGAACTTGTTGATCAGGAAACCGCCGAATCGGCTCAGCGCGACGAGCCCGTTGTTCAAAAACTCATGGGAATAGAAGTTCAGGATTCGGACCCAGAGGCCAGCATTGTAGATGCACCTGAAGAATTCAAACGGATTCAAAGAAATAAGGAAGAGGGCAAAGATATTACAGAAGGTGAAACGCCATCTAAACAAGAGTAAACCTTCGTCCAAACGGTACACTCGAATTGTCATTAACGTAAACAAACCTGTAAGCTACTAATATGTTCGCACATGCATTGAAATTATCCCGTCTCCTGTTTTTAGCCCTGCTATTTACATCCGGCATGTACACTTTATCGGCCACTGCAAACACCTTTAATGCCGAGACATTCACACTCAGTAACGGTATGCAGGTTGTGTTAATTCCCAATCATAAAGCACCCGTTGTAACGCATATGTTATGGATTAAGGCCGGTTCAGCATATGAAGAGCCCGGAACATCCGGAATCGCCCATTTCCTTGAGCATTTGATGTTCAAAGGGACAGAAAAATACCCGGCGGGAACATTCTCAACCACCGTTAAAAAACTGGGCGGCGAGCATAATGCATTTACATCATGGGATTACACCGCCTATTTCGAATCTATTTCTGTTGACCATTTTGAAACCGTTATGGATATGGAGGCCGACCGTTTCCAGCATATGAACCCGCCCGAGGAAGAAGTTTTATCCGAACGTGATGTCATCATGGAAGAGCGCCGTCAGAGCATTGAAAATAAACCGCAGCGATTATTTTCCGACAATTTAAAAAATGCCTTATTCCGTATGCATCCTTACGGACGCCCGATTATTGGATGGTCACATGAAATGGCACAGCTTGATAAAGCAGATGCCCTTGCATTTCACGATGACTGGTACACACCGGAAAATGCAATTCTTGTTGTTGGCGGTGCCGTTACACGTAATGTGTTGGAACCGCTGGCCGAAAAAATATACGGTAGTATTCCGGCACACGAGGGCAGAACACCGCCGCAGGCGATTTATTCGGAATATGCCGGAAATACGATCATTGAAAAAGAGGACCCAAATGTCCATAGCCGCAAATTCTACAAATTATATCGTGTACCGAGCCTGACAACGCATAAGGATGACGCGCTTGCGCTTGATGTGTTAACCGCAATCATGGCCAATAGCACGACAAGCCGACTTTACAAATCACTCGTCGTTGATCAGAAACTGGCAACGCAGATATACATTTCCTATGACAATTTCCGCAGAGATAATACCAGCTTCTCAATCGTTGCAAATCCGGCCGAAAACACATCTTTCGATGAATTATCCAACGCAATCGATGCCGAAATAACAAAGATCATTCGTGACGGCGTCACCGAAGATGAACGCAAACGCGCCGTAAACAATATGCAGGCCGATGCGATATATGCCCTCGACAGCCTATCCGGCCCGGCAATGATCGTCGGACGCGCATTGGCAACCGGTGTATCGCTTGATGATGTTGAAACATGGGTTGACCAGATCGCCGCGGTAGATGCCAATTCCCTTCAAATGGTGGCTGACAAATACCTGAACCCGAAAACGGCCGAGCATACCGTAATTGGAAAACTATCACCGCCATTAGCCCCGTCGGAAAGTGAAGCAGCGGACAACATGGCAGATGAAACATCGATAGTTAATGAACCATCTACAGATGACACTGATGTTCAAGACAATTCACCGCAAGAATAATCGCAGGTAACACCATGGTTAAAAAAGAGACAGAAAATAAAGAACCGCAATCCGGACAGGATGAGGACGACTACAGCAAAACACTGTTGCTGATATTAATTGTAATCATTGCCATCATCTGCGGCATTTTTGGATTTGCGTATGTCAATAATAAGGGCAGTTTCGAGACGGCATTTCACCATACGCCAACACGGTCCGTAGACGGTATATTATCCATTCGCGAGGTTAAGACTCGCCGCAACGTAACGGCATGGCTTGTTGAGGACCACTCCGTCCCCGTCATAACAATGAATTTCGCGTTTAAAGGTGCCGGCGCACTCAATGAAACTCCTGAAACACAAGGTCTCGTAAGATTACTCTCAAACACACTTGATGAAGGTGCGGGCGATCTGGATAGTGAAGCGTTCCAGACAAAATTAAACGATTACGCCATTAAATTGCACTTTAACGCCAGCCGCGATAATTTCGGCGGGACATTGAAGACACTTAGCAAGAATAAAGACATTGCCTTCGACCTGCTACGTATGGCCATCACAAGCCCGCGATTTGATGAAGACCCTGTAAACAGAATGCGGGATGCAAATATTGCACGTATTCAGAATTCATTATCCAACCCGGATTGGCGTTTATCACGTTTGGCCTACGCAACCGTTTTTGAAGGTCATCCTTATGCACTGAATAGCGGCGGAACAATCTCAACACTCAAAAACATTACGCCGGATGCACTTCGCGCCTACGTACAAAACCACCTGACACAGGACCGTCTGCATGTATCAATTGCAGGCGATATCACGGTGGAAGAAGTAGAAAATTTGCTGGAATTTATATTTGGCAAACTTCCGGCCACATATAACGGTGAGACTGCCGATATAGACACGATTGACAACCTTCAGAATGTGCATGCACACCATGACATGCCGATACCACAAACCAAAATCCAGTTATGGATGCATGGCCTCGACAGAAACGACACTGACTATCATGCCGCGCAGGTACTAACACAAGTTCTTGGTGGCGGTTTCGGAAGCCGTTTAACGGTTGAAGCACGGGAAAACAGGGGCCTTACATACGGTATTTATTCTTATCTTGATAATTTTGACCATGCGAACATGCACATTGTTCAAACATCAACACAGAATGAGAAGGCACTTGAAATGCTTTCCATCATAAGTGATGAAATTTCAACGCTAAAGGCAAAAGGTATCACACAAGAGGAATTAGCCGATGCCGTTGCCTATATGACCGGCTCTCTTCCTTTATCACTTACCTCAACCGGAAAAATCTCAAAGATACTTTTGAATATGCAGCTTGATAACCTGCCGATTGATTATCTTGATACACGCCAGAACACACTAAATACATTAACGGTTGATGATGTAAACAGTGTGGCGGACCGTATCATGACGCAGGAAAATTTTGCCATTATCACCGTTGGGCAACCTACAAATGTCTACCCCGATGTTGTTATTGAAGACCTGCCAAACGTTGAATAAACGCCGCACTTTCATATGAATTTAGATAAAACAC
>JAUICS010000350.1 GCA_030427765.1 Alphaproteobacteria bacterium | reverse complement strand
AATGCCGAAGATAAGTATAAGTGTCAGGGCTATATAGTGTAGGGGCTATATGAGGTAAATTGAGTATGTCCTTTCATGTGTATTTGTATTGAACTATGCATTTTCCGTGCAACATGTACCCACAGCTGGAGCAAAAAAAATAACCCATTGAAAAAAAACAACAAATAAACAAAATATCGATTCTTACCAAGTATCGGAACCTCGCAATTCATCTGTCTTTATTGAATTTTGCAACGACCGCCCCGAAATGTTTTGCAATTTGCAATCCCTCAGCATTTTATGACGCAGGATTGTAAAATTGTCCTAATAACGTCTTTAGTTTCCCCAAACCCTCATGTATATTATTATCCATGATGAGGTCACCCTTAGAAACCTGCGGACACTAGCAACCAGCATGAACAATACCCCTGATAACGGCACACATATCGGCAGAGAGTTCGAAAAGACGTCTCTTGGCAAGATACTGTCTATCAAGGAAACGGCGCAGGAATTCTTCAAGCTAGAGGCCGCCGGTGGTATTATTCTTGTTATCGCAGCCGCCATCGCGTTAATCATTGCGAACACTCCGCTTTATGAATTTTACCACCAGTTTTTGAATGATATTAAGTTTGGAATTGGTTTTCATGATGTGATCAATGATCGTCATATCGAAATCAAAAAGTCGATCCTCTTATGGATTAATGATGGCCTCATGGCCATATTCTTTTTCCTGGTCGGTCTTGAAATCAAACGTGAAATTATGGCTGGTGAGCTTGCCAGCCGGGAAAGGGCCCTCCTCCCTGCAATAGCCGCTGTTGGCGGTATGCTTGCACCCGCCGCGATATATGCGTTTTTAAATTATGACACCCCTGAAAATATGTCTGGTTGGGCCATACCGGCGGCAACAGACATTGCATTTGCTCTCGGCGTGTTGGCATTATGTGGATCACGTGTGCCGATTTCACTAAAAGTCTTCTTAACCGCTGTCGCTATTATAGATGACCTAGGGGCGATATTAATCATTGCCGTATTTTACTCAGACAAGATTGTTCTGGAGGCACTTCTGGTTGCAGGCGTTGCATTTTTGGCGTTACTATCCCTCAATCTGCGCGGCGTATGCAAGGTTGCTCCTTACATCTTAATCGGCATTATATTATGGGTTGCCGTCTTGAAATCCGGCGTGCACGCCACACTTGCGGGTGTAATGATTGCGTTTATGATCCCGCTGAAAAACCCGAAAGATCCGCATCATTCCATTACAGAAAACTTGGAACATTCCCTTCACCCCTGGGTTGCGTTTCTTGTTTTACCAGTTTTCGCGTTTGCAAATGCCGGGGTTCCCTTTGGAAATATCAGCTTTCCGGCAGATTTATTTGACCCTGTTACGCTCGGCATAGCCGCAGGCCTTTTCTTTGGAAAGCAAATTGGTATTTTTCTTATTATTGCCATAGTCATCCTGCTTGGTATTTCCAAGAAACCTGCGGGTGCAAGCTGGGTGCAATTGTATGGCGTATCGCTTTTATGCGGTATCGGCTTTACAATGTCATTGTTCATTGGGGGACTCGCCTTTGAGGGCATTGAATATCAGGCATCTGTGCGTTTGGGCGTGCTTATGGGTTCTATCGCATCGGCAGTTGCCGGTTATCTTCTCCTCAGGTTCGGTCCGGGCTGCGAAATCAAGCATCAGAAAGTTGATATCACAGGCGGCGCGCAAAAAGTTGACTCTCACCATTTTCAAGTCTGAAAACAAGGAACATAGACATGACAAAAGATATACCGATTACTGTTGCACGTGGTGACGGCATTGGCCCCGAGATTATGGATTCAACGCTCAAAATTATCGAGGCGGCCAAAGTCCCTCTGGATATCGAGGAAATCAGTATCGGTAAGGCACTGTATGAGCAAGGAGAGAAAACCGGCATTCCAGAAAGCGCTTGGGCGTCACTAAACCGTACAAAAATTCTGTTAAAGGCTCCGATTACGACACCGCAAGGTGGCGGTTACAAAAGTCTTAATGTGACAATCCGTAAGACGCTTTGCCTTTTTGCCAACGTACGACCTTGTGTGTCTTATGCCCCTTACGTCGATACAAAATTTCCAAATATGAATTTGGTTATCATTCGTGAAAATGAAGAAGATTTGTATGGCGGTATCGAGTACCGCCAAAGTCAGGATGTTATGGCGTCCCTGAAACTTATCACCCGCCCAGGGACCGAGCGCATCGTCCGTTACGCATTTGAATACGCCAAAACACAGGGTCGCCACAAAGTAACATGTATGACCAAAGACAATATCATGAAATTGTCCGACGGTCTTTTCCACAAAGTCTTCGACGAAATCGGCGAGGAATACCCGGGCATCGAAAAGGAATCGTGGATCGTCGACATCGGCGCGGCCCGCATCGCCGACACGC
>JAUICS010000349.1 GCA_030427765.1 Alphaproteobacteria bacterium | reverse complement strand
CGCGTTCAATGGCATCATCAAGATAGCGTTTTCCATCGCCTTCCGTTCCATAAACGGCCACAAACATGCAATCGGGCTTACACAAACGACTATCTGCACATATGTCGGTGATTTCTATACTGTGTTTCTCGGAATGATTTTTCAGCAAATCATTTTTCAGATCATCGGCGCATGTCGCGTCAATTAAATCAATAAGACGCCATCTCTTCTTCATAGTCTTCTTCCCTGGTCACCAGTGTCCGTAAATCCGATAAGAACTTATCATCATCAATGTTTTCCTTCGGAATACCATACAAGGTTGCCATGGCTTTCACAACCTTTGCCACCGCCGGTGCGGCAACCCATCCACCGGTTGCGTAACCCGCCGTCTTTTTCAATCCCACCGGTTCGTCAACCAAGACATAAATGGCATATTTCGGGTTGTTCATCGGAAAGAACCCTATGAAGGACGACATCAATTTTTTCTGGTCATACCGCCCGCCAACAATCTTTTCCGACGTTCCGGTTTTTCCACCCACAACATAGCCGTTTACGTTTGCAAACTGGCCCGTTCCATCCGTTACGGCAAGACGCAATGTTTTGCGGAGAATATCAGATGTTTTTTTCTGGAATACGGTTTGCCCCTCACGCGTGATTGTTACCGTATCCTTGTCCGGCATCACAATCTGCGGTTTCATATACATTCCGCCGTTCACAACCGACATTCCCGCCAATACGGTATGAAGGGGCGTAACGGCAATACCATGTCCATATGATGCGGTCAGGGTATTAATATCGCGCCATGGTGACGGCACCAAAGGTTTTGCCGTGCCCGACAGGTTTAACGGCACCTGATCCAGTAATCCGATTTTACCGTACGTATCACGCAAAACATCCGTCCCGACATATTCCCCCATCAGGGCCGATCCGATGTTAGATGAATGTATAAACGCCTCCGGAAACGTCAGAAAACGATTTTCGGCATGGTAATCCTCAATGGTAAAACCACCGCGTTTAATAGGCTTCGAAGCATCAAATTTATGGGCAATATTGTGTTTCGATTTTTCGAGATAAGCCGCAGATGAAAATATCTTAAACGTTGACCCCGGTTCATATACCGCGTTCGTAAAGCGGTTGAAAATGGCATTTTCCGTTGCCGTATTCATATCATTTGGATCAAAGTCCGGAAGGGATACTAGCGACAAAAGCTCACCGGTATGTACATCGGCAATTACACCGGCCGCGCCCTTTGCCTTAAATTCATCGACCGTATTCATCAAAATATCACGCAAAATATGCTGAAGACGGATATCTATTGTCAGTGATAACGGTTTTTCATCGCGTGAGGGTTTTAGCAGATCATCGTTATATGATTTCTCAACACCGGCCAGCCCCATACCATCAACATTCGTATACCCGACCACATGTGCGGTTAATCGTGACTGCGGGTAAAAACGGCGTGTTTCTCTCTTAAAATTCAGGCCGGGATCACCAATCAATAATACCTGCTGAATCTGGGTTGGCGTCAGATGCCGTTTCACCCATATGAAGGACCGTTCGCTATCCAGTTTTTTACGAACGTCACTTTCGGATAAATCCGGAAAAATATCGACCAAAGCCTTAGCCGTTGTCGCCGCATCAACAATATCACGCGGATCGGCATATAGGGAATTTACCGGCAAAGTTGTTGCCAACATGTGTCCATTTCGGTCAACAACATCAATACGGTGCGTGTTTTTGACTTTTTGGCTTATTTCCGTTTGTGCAATTGGCTGAGAGATTACCAAATCCGGCTCCAGAGACATTTGCGCAGGGAACACAAATGTCTGAACGATACTCAAATCAATCAGGCGCAGAAGAATAATGCCGTAAAAAAATGCGAATAGGCTGCTTATCAACACAACACGGGACCGGGCCACGTGGAACACAGAATTTTTTGTTCCCTCAATTGTAACGCGTGACCGTTTTATTCCAGGCCGGTGTGCTTGCTGCATTAATACCCTGCTTTGATAAGTGATGGTTTATTTCGTGAATGATACATATCGATCAGACGATCGAACTGGCCTGTCACCGATTTCCGTTTCTTTGGCTTGGCCTGAATCGATACCGTTTTTTTCGCCATATTTTCGCGTTTTGGCTTTGTGTCCTTTAACTTGGCAACCTGAATATCCGTTGCCGGCGATAAATACACTCTGGATTTCAAACGCGCGATTTTTGCCTCCGTTATAAACGGTTTGCGTGATGGGTAAATCATGGAATACATCGGCACCTGGTCAATCTCTCTAACAACTGGTGTTTCTTCGAGGATTGTATTTTTCAGCTCATTGATATGCTGATACGCCGTAACGACGACCTTTTCCTCAATTACATTACCGCTTTCATTCTCATTCTCGGCGACATCCACCACCTGCACC
>JAUICS010000348.1 GCA_030427765.1 Alphaproteobacteria bacterium | reverse complement strand
CAAACTGCCGCCCCTGAATTTCCGAATGGCGGACAAGCGCCATGTGATATAGAACTTCCTGCGCATAACCAGGAACGGACTGGAAAAATCCACCCGCTAAAACCATTAAAAATAAAAACACATGAACCAAGTGTTTCATTATTGCAGCCTGTCCAATAACTTTTGCATAACTTTCGATGTATAATCGACGATAGGTACAATTCTACCATAGTTAATACGTGTCGGGCCAATCACACCAATTGCACCCACAATTTCATTATTCACCTTGTACGGCGACAAAACGATTGACCATTCCGTACTGGAAAACATTTTGTTTTCTGACCCGATAAACACCTGTACCCCCTCTGCTTCTCCGGCGGCATTAAGCAAATCTACGGCGATGTTCTGATCCTCCAGCATTGCCATAAGTTCACGCGCCTTTTCCAAATCCTCAATTGCGCGAACATCTCCCAGCAAATGTGACTGCCCACGGATCACGATATGGCCGATATCCGAGCCCGTTGGCGTCACGGCCAGCCCCTTTTCCACCAGAGTTTCAACAATCGAATTCAGTTGGTTCTTACGGGCCTTGATTTCGTTAATGATATCGCGCTGCGCCTCATTGATAGTTTTATTCTGAATCATACTGTTCAGATAATTTGCCGCCTGCACCAAATCCGATTCCGTCATCGTCCTTGGTACCTCCATAATCCGGTTTTCCACCAGACCGTCGCGCATCACAAGAACAACCAGAACACGTCCGGGTTCCAGCAATACGAATTGAAGAGTCTTCAGCGCCATATCAACCTTCGGCGCGACAACCAGCCCCGCACATTGTGAAAGGCCGGATAAAATATAGCTTGCCTTATCGTAAATGTCCTTGTGGGAATACCCGGCCGCGCTGCACTCACTTTCGATCTGTTCGCGCTCATGTTTAGGGATCGATCCTACCTCCATCAATCCATCAACATACAAACGCAATCCGACCTGCGTCGGCATCCGCCCCGCAGATGTATGGGGTGAATAAAGCAAACCAAGCGATTCCAGATTGGCCATCACATTCCGGATTGTTGCAGATGACAATCCAACATCCATCATCCCGGCAAGAGTTTTCGAGCCGACAGGCTCCCCCGTCTGAAGATAACTATCTATAATCAGACGAAAAATATCGCGGGTACGTTCATTCAACTCAATAATCATATTAGATAATATAGAATTATCAGATGAGTGCTGCAATAACTTCGGCCCACACTTCGGCTCTTGTCATGTCCTTATTACCGTGTAGGATAAAGTTCGTTCCAGTAACAAGACAAATCGAAGAGGTGTGATCATGGCCAATACCGCAGGAATTCCCGCAAACGCAAACACAATCGAGCGACCATCCGAGCGCACATATGACGAAATGCGCGGCGTTGAATTCGTCCCCAATTTTACAAAACATGCCGAAGGGTCATGCCTGATTAAATTCGGCGACACGCATGTTCTGTGCAATGCCAGCGTAAGTGAGGGGGTGCCGTCATGGCTGAAAGGCAGCGGCAATGGATGGGTTACCGCAGAATACGGTATGTTACCACGATCAACATCGCAGCGTATGGACCGTGAAGCCGCACGCGGCAAACAATCCGGCCGCACACAGGAAATTCAGCGCCTTATCGGCCGTGCCCTGCGCGCGGTTGTTGATATGCAAAAGCTCGGTGAGCGTCAGGTCCGCATTGACTGCGACGTTATTCAGGCCGATGGCGGCACACGTACCGCGTCGATCACCGGTGCCTATGTCGCCCTTGAAATGGCGATGCAGCATCTTGTCAGAAACGGTACACTTGATGAAAGCCCACTTATCGATAGTGTGTCTGCAATATCATGCGGGATTTACCAAGGGGTTCCGGTTCTGGATCTTGATTACGCCGAAGATTCCAACGCCGAAACCGATGCCAATTTTGTGATTACCGGCAAAGGTGGTTTGGTTGAAATTCAGGCAACGGCAGAACAAGAGCCATTTTCCGAAGATGAATTCAATGCGCTTTTATCACTCGCAAAAAAAGGATGCTCCGAGCTTACCGCCCTTCAAAAAGACGCGCTTGCAAAGGCATAAGTAAATATGAAAGTCGTCCTTGCGTCCCATAACGCCGGAAAGGTGAAGGAATTTCAGGAATATTTCCGCCCGCACGGTATCGATATTGTGTCGGCAAGCGATTTGAACGTCAGTGAGCCTGAGGAAACCGGCAAAACCTTCGAAGACAATGCCATTCTAAAGGCACGCCATACATATGATACAACGGGCCTTCCTGCCCTCGCCGATGATAGCGGCATTTGCGTTTGGAGCCTGAATGGTGAGCCCGGAATATATTCCGCCCGCTGGGCCGAGAGTGAAGACGGCACACGTGATTTCAAATATGCGATGAAGAAAGTGCATGATG
>JAUICS010000347.1 GCA_030427765.1 Alphaproteobacteria bacterium | reverse complement strand
CCGATTACAAACGCACATATCCCGCGCCGGGCCTGTTACTTTAAAACTCATTGTTGTAGCCTTATTGGAAACGATATTGATGATGATTTTTCACGCGGGCGTGATAAAATGAAATATGTCTGCAGTCATCGACAATCTTGAACAGGCCCTGTCGGCCATTCCCCATTACGAAATTTACGGTCAGGTCAGTAAAATTCTAGGCCTGATGGTTGAGATTACCGGCTTTGGGCATTCGCTGTCCGTTGGGTCAATTTGCCGCCTTGAAACAAATGATGGAAAGGTCGTGCCGTGTGAGGTCGTCGGGTTTAAGGAAGATTGCGCCCTGTTAATGCCGTTTGGCACGCTTGAGGGAATTGGCCCCGGTTGTAAAGCATATATCCAGAAAGACAAACCTGTCATTTATCCTCATGAAAGCTGGCTTGGCCGTGTTGTAAATGCGATGGGTGATCCGATTGACGGTCGCCCTAAACTAACCAAAGGCACAATGCCGTTTTTATTGCGTAATTCGCCGCCACCTGCGCATTCCCGCCAACGTGTGGGACGGCAGCTTGATTTGGGTGTTCGTGCGGTTAATTCATTTCTACCGATTTGTTTGGGGCAGCGTATGGGCATTTTCTCCGGCTCCGGTGTTGGTAAATCTGTTTTGTTATCAATGATGGCCAAATATACATCGGCGGAGGTTGCTGTTATTGGCCTTATCGGCGAACGTGGGCGTGAGGTTCAGGAATTCCTTGAAGACGATCTTGGGCCGGACGGTTTGAAAAAGTCGGTCGTGGTTGTTGCCACGGGGGATGAACCGGCCCTTATGCGCCGTCAGGCGGCGTATTTGACCATGTCGATTGCGGAGTATTTCCGGTACAAGGGGAATAAGGTTCTGTGCATGATGGATTCCCTGACGCGCTTTGCGATGGCGCAGCGTGAAATTGGCTTATCAACCGGTGAACCGCCAACATCGAAAGGGTATCCGCCAACGACATTTGGTGAGCTTGCACGTTTACTTGAACGTGCGGGACCGGGCGGACCGGGTGAGGGGATGATGACTGGTATCTTTAGTGTTCTGGTCGAAGGGGATGATACGAACGAACCCATTTCCGATACCGTGCGCGGTATTGTGGACGGACATATTGTTATGGAACGCGATATTGCCGACCGCGGCCGTTATCCGGCGATCAATGTTTTGAAATCCGTGTCTCGTTCCCTGCCGGGATGTTTGAGCAAGCAGCGCAATGAAATTCTGCGCCGCGCAAAACGCATTGTATCGACATATGAGGATATGGCGGAGCTTATCCGTCTAGGCGCCTACCGGAAGGGGAGTGACCCTGCGGTGGATGAGGCCATACAGCTTTACCCGAAACTGGAAGAATTCCTAACACAGAATAAGCAGCAAAACACCAGTATTGATGATAGTTTTAAACGGCTGGAAGGTATTGTCGGGCCGGTGCAGGTGGAAGATGATAAGCCCCAAAAAAGGAATAATACCGGAAATCAGGGTAACAACGATAAGCAAAAACGGCGACAAGAGCAGCTTCAGCAACGTATGAAAAATAATAATCAAAAGGCGCAAGAAGCCGAACAGCAGGAAGTGTCACAGGATACGGAAGACGCGCCCATTCCAAAAGCAGGTGATGCCGAAGATGATGCCATAAATGAGAGTAGTGAAGAATAATGGCTGATTTAAAGGCACTCATCCGTTTTCGGACATATGAGGTTGATGAGAAGAAAAAGGCGCTGGCCGTTTTATTTGAACGGCTGGAGGAACTGGAAAAGATGAAGGCCGATCATCTTCAGCAAATTGAAGATGAGGCAAAATTCCTAGAAGAAGCAGAAGAAATAACAATTGATCAGCAAGCAGCGTTTAATTCGTTTCGTGATGCGACAAAGGGGAAAATTGCCAAGATTGATCAGCATATCAATGATCTGGAAACCAAAATCGAAATCGCACAGGATGAGTTGCGCGATTCCTTTGCCGAGTTGAAAAAGGTAGAAATAACCCAGCGCAACCGCGAAAAGGAAGAAGAAAAGGCCGAACTAAAGAAAGAAACGGATATCATGGATGAAATTGGCCTTACCCGTCACTACCGCTTAGAGGATTGATTTCACTCTTCGTCTGATGGAGGCTCTAAAGACGTATCTTCAGCTATCCCATTATCTTCACCGGATATGTCTTCGGATGCTGATGCTTCGCTTTCATTTTCATCTGCGTCTATCGCTTCGTCTTCATCGTCTGCTTCGACAATCCATGCAACGGAAACAACCTTTTCGTCGGGCCCAACACGGAACATTGTTACGCCCTGTGCGGAACGGCCGGTGGTGCGGATATCTTTTACCGCCATGCGGATAAGCTGCCCTTTGTCGGTAACCAGCATAACCTGATGCTCATCTTTAACCGGGAATGTGGCA
>JAUICS010000346.1 GCA_030427765.1 Alphaproteobacteria bacterium | reverse complement strand
ATCTTTCAGGTCAAAACGCGGTGTGGCGATGATTTCAAGACCGTAACGTACACTAAGGTTCAAGACGGCAGTCATTGCGAATACATGGAAAAACGGGATTACGCCAACCATTTTATCCTCACCAGGCCGCGCATCGGCCAGCCACATGGCGCATTGCTCGGCATTTGCGGTAAGGTTCGCGTGCGTTAACATTGCGCCCTTTGGTGTGCCTGTTGTACCGCCGGTGTATTGCAGAACCGCAACGTCATTTTCAGGGTCAATATCGACGTTTTGAGGGTTTTTATTGTGTTTGAGCATGTTTCCAAGGGCATGCACATTATCCGTCACTGTAACAGGCTCTATATCGCCCCGTTTAAATATTCCGAACAGGATATTTTTGGGAAATGGCAGCATGTCTGTGAATGTGCCAACGATGATATTTTCAAGACATGTTTTGCCGATCATGTTCTTAATCTTACCATGCAGGATAGTGAGATTGGCGGTGATCATAACCGTTGTGTTGCTATCATTAATCTGTGATTCCAGCTCGCGCGGTGCATAAAGCGGATTAAAATTAACAACCGTGGCACCGGTACGAAGAATTGCATAGTAACTGATCAGGTATAATGGGGAGTTCGGCAGGAAAATGCCCACACACGTCCCTTTCTTAACGCCCATATTTTGCAGGGATGCCGCAAGCTTAATGCTTTGCTTGTGAATGTCGGACCATGTCCATTTCTTGCCAAGGAAATCGAAAGCTGGCCGATTGCCGTGTGTCTTTGCCGTATTGTCCAGTAAGGAAAATACCGGCCCTGTCGGTATGTCCGTATCCCATTTTATGCCATCGGGATAACGTTTTTCGATTATGGCGGCTAGTGTATCAAATGAATTTGAGGGCATGTTATAATCGTCGTGCGTTCTAAGTCAGTTCAGTGTCGGACATTTTTTGCATGTTGATTCGAGCTTTTTCCGGTCGAATGGTTTTCCGACAAATTCTGTTGCCCCCATTTGTATGGCTTTGGATACATTTCCGGATTCGGTATCTGAACTGATCATAATAATGTAACAGTTCTCATCAAATGCCTTTATGTCCTCAAGAACCTCAAATCCCGAACGCTGCGGTAAATGAATATCAAGGAAGACAATATCCGGCAGCACTTTCTTATAAGTGTCGACGATGACCGCGCCGTCAAAAATTTCAATAACCTTACCAAACTGGTTAACCGATTTTGAAATGACGGTACGTGTGAACATATCGTCATCCGCCACCATTATGACGTTTTCGTCCCTGTTTTTCTTTTGATCTTGTATCGATATGTCAGTCATATAAGGATGATTGTTTGAATTGTGCATCTATTGTATCAAAAAATTGAACCTATGATTGTAAATAATTAATATATATGGATTTTGTCTACAAAACGTTAACCGCTGTTCCTATATAATGATCATGACGTTTACTATATGAGAAAGTTTTGGGATGAAAAATTCCTTCATCAAAAACCAATCTTTAATTAATCAGGCTATCGTTGAGTATTCAAGTGAAGCCATACTTGTACTGGGTCCCTTTGATGGCGATGAACGCGGACCGGAAATACTGTATGTGAATGAGGCCTATACGCTTATTACCGGCTTTACCGAGGAAGAGGCGGTGGGCCAGCGTTTCATGTTTATTCAAGGGGATGCACCAATACCGGCGTTCAAGGATATGGCGTTTCAGGATATCTTGTCACATATCGAGCAAGAACATTATTTTGAAAAACAAATATCCGTTACGGCCAAAAATGGTATGGAAAAATGGCTGTCAATAAGTATCTATCCCATACAGGAGTGTGAGGGTGAATATGGTTTTACAGCCGCCATTATTCGCGATGTAACAACGGCAAAGGATTACGAGAACGAGCTACGGTACGCCAAAGACGAATCGGAAAAGGCAAATCAGGCGAAAACGGATTTTCTTGCAAATATGTCACATGAATTACGGACGCCGATGAACAGTATTCTTGGGATGACCGAAATGCTTATGGAAGATGATAATTTGAATGATGAAGGGCGGGAAATGTTAAAAACCGTCTATCAATCATCCGCACATTTGCTGACAATCCTAAATGATGTGCTTGATATTTCGAAGATCGAGGCAGGCGGCGTTGATCTTGAACACATAGATTTTGACGCGCGAGACCTTATAAATTCAGTCGTCGGGGGCCTCAACAGCCTTGCGACCGAAAAGAGCCTTACCTTCACCAATACGTTTATGCAGGACAATGATATTTTCCTGAGAGGCGATCCTACACGTCTTAGCCGTATTCTTACAAACCTTATCGGAAACGCCATTAAATATACGGATGAGGGCAGTATTGAGGTGATTACAAGTGCCGTTTCCAACGGGCCAGAAAATACAATACTGGACGTTGTGGTCAAGGATACCGGTA
>JAUICS010000345.1 GCA_030427765.1 Alphaproteobacteria bacterium | reverse complement strand
TCATGTGTCATATACGCCTTTGGACCGGCTGCGCGTGCTGCGATAATCGGTGTTTTTGTGGCCCATGCCTCAACCATTACTGTACCAAATGGTTCATAGCGTGATGGGAATACACATATGTCAGATGCATTTAAAACGGCGGCACGGTCATCCTGCCATCCCAAAAAACGCACGCGGTCCTGTAACCCGAGGTTCTTCATAATGGCGTGAAGGATATCTTTGTCTTCACCATCACCGGCAATCCAGAGATAGGCATCCGGCACATTCTGGAAAGCCTGCAATAACGTATCTAAGCCTTTTTTCCGGTGCAGGCGGGCGAGGGCACAAAACAGAACCGCGTCTTCCGGCGTGTCATAGTCCGCACGTGACAAGGGTTTTACATTCAGATCAAGATCGGCAAATGTATGGATGGTATGGCATTTGTCTTTGGGGGCGCCGCGACGGTTAATATCATTCGCAATATCATATGTAACGCCGACATAGGCATCGCAGTCACGGAAGCGTTTTAAGTCATAATATCCGCCGAACCAACCGATATGTTTAAACCCTTTTTTGTCATTGATATATGATGACGCACGGCCCATCCATGTTTGCACGATATCCGGTTTGTATGTCTGTATTGTTTTTTGAATCAGACGGGATGTTTTGAAATCGAACATACTGCCAAATGGGCAGAAACTATGTTTAATGTCGTGTTCTTCTAAATGGGCCTGTCGATGCGGGAAATGGCGTGTGATAATATGTTGATCAATGCCGTGTCGGTGCAGTGCCGTGACCAGATCCATAAAATAGGTTTCCGCCCCGCCGTGTTTGGCCCCCGCCATTATCTGAAGTATACGCATAACGCTTTAAGCTTATCTGATAAGTTTACTGGTCTTTGTTTCCTTGCGCATCATCCATAATGCCCTGCAATAACTCAACCAGTTTTAAACGTGTACTGTCCATTTTTTTCTCGAGAACGTCGCAGCTTTCTTCACTGGACAGGTAATCTTTTACAATGCGTTCCTCATGTATGTCCGCCAACCGGTCAACAAGGGAAAGATATTTGCGAAACGATGATTTTGGAAGGTAGTCGGCGGCAACAATTTGTTCCTCAAGATAAGTACGTGCAAGAACAACATAATCGTTGATGTCCTTTTCCCAAGCCCTGAAGGAGGATTCGAGGGATTCCATTTTGCCGTTGTTTTTGTGACAACTCTCAACCGCCCGTGAAAGGTCATTACGGACACTTTCAACACTCATAATAACACCGTGTGTGGCGCGAAGTTTATACGCCTTTTTCATCTGGGCCGTTGTTAAATTCGTGAATACGTCTTCTGCGGTTTGACGGAGCCTTAATTTCAATTCAGGAACCGGATCGATGTCTTCCTCTGTCTTTGAAGTATCTTCGGCTTCCGCCGCAATCACTTTGTTATCCGAGGTGTCAGTGCTGTGTTCGATGTCTACTTGTGTCTCATCGGCCATGACTGGACAAGTTGAAAATGTAGCGATGCCAATGGCTAGCGTGAGGGAAAATATAAGAAGTAAAAACGTGTTTTTCATATCAAAAAATCATTTTGTTGAAGGTTGATATTGATAATTACGAAGATTCAGGGTCATTCCTTGTTAATAAAATCCATTCTGCATGAGACAATTTTTTTAATGAGTATTTGTGCACATTGCGAAGGGCATAGTTATCTCTACGGCCAAGCAATGTAAGCAAATATACATGAAAATTTGCCATGCCTTACGAAGGCTTACGCAGGATAGCATATTTACTGTGTCAGGCAAGCTAACCGATAAACTTATATCGCTTGCACTTGCCTTCCTTATAACTATACTGTCCGGCGCAAACAGAATTGTATTTAATTTACAAGGAATGGCCCTATTATAAATGCAACCGTGAAAGACCGATAAGGTATTTGACACGATGTTATAAATGCTTACTTTCATTACAATAAACAACTATTTTGGAGTTCATAATGGCAAAGGTATTAATTTCGGACAAGATCAATCCGTTAGCGGTGGAAATCTTTGAAAAGAATGGTGTGACGGTAGATTATAAGCCGGGACTTTCGCCAGAAGAACTCAAATCCATTATCGGCGAATATGATGGCTTAGCCATTCGTTCCGCGACAAAGGTAACGCCCGAAATTCTGGAATCGGCAGACAATCTTAAGGTTATTGGCCGTGCCGGTATCGGTGTTGATAATGTGGATGTAAAGGCCGCAACGGAAAAAGGCGTTATTGTTATGAATACGCCGTTCGGCAATTCCATTACGACTGCAGAACATGCCATTGCCATGATGTTCTCGCTTGCCCGTCAAATACCGCAGGCGAATGAATCGACGCATGCCGGAAAATGGGAAAAATCAAAATTTATGGGTGTTGAGTTAACCCATAAAACTCTAGGAATTATTGGGTGCGGTAATATTGGCTCCATTGTTGC
>JAUICS010000344.1 GCA_030427765.1 Alphaproteobacteria bacterium | reverse complement strand
AAAGAAAAATTTGTATCGACCAAATTGGTACCGATCATGATCATGTTACTATCACTCGTAATACTCATTGCCAATATGGCAGGTATGACAGGCTTGCCCGGGACAGGCATTCTGTTGATTACTCTGACATTGATCAGCGTGCCTTTACAGTGGCAGGATATGCAAATTTTTTTAAGCGGCCTCCGCAGCAAAGTTGGAAAGAAAACATCGTCATGAGGTTACGAAAGTGAGTATGCCGTCATTTTTATTCATCGGCGCACCGCGTACGGGTTCAACATGGCTGCAGGAAAACCTGCAACAACATCCGGACATATTCGTCCCGCCATGCAAATCGGTCCTGTATTTTCATCCGCGATTTCAGATTTACAGGTTGAAAAAATTAACCCGTTTTTGGCCATTGATGTTTCGCGGCACATCAAAACAAAACCGAATATGGCTCCGCCGTTTCTTCTTCACCCCGTTCACAAATGACACATGGTATAACGGCCTTTTTCCTTCGAACAAAATATCTGGTGAAATTGCAGAGGCCTATTGCTCCCTTCCAAACGAAACCGTCAAAAAAATCGGCACAATGATGCCGGATACAAAAATCATATTTACCATGCGCAACCCGTTTGAACGGGCTTTATCCCACGCAAAATTGGGTGTGGTAAAACGTAAAAACAAATCGATCGGTGATGTCGCTGCCTCTGATTATATCCGTCATATTGATCACCCTAGCAATGTGGCACGATCCACCTACACAAAAACTCTCGACATCTGGCAAGATGTGTTTCCGCAGCACCAGATTCATGTCGCATTTTATGAAGAATTTTTAGAAAGCCCATCATCTTATCTACGTAACATCTGCAATTTCATTGGCGCAAAATACAAGGATGAATATTTTGCAAATACCATTGACGCACATATTAACCCCGCAGGATTAGATGGTATTCCGGCCGAGGTTTTAAAACACACCGCACAGAAATACAAAGATGAAATTAAGCGCTTACACGATCGGTTCGGTGGATACACAAATTCATGGATGAACAGCATCAAGCCCTATCTTGATGATGGAATTTAAAAAACTGTATTGGCGGCCATGTTTTTATATCGCGCGGAAAAACAAACGCACTCAGGCCCGGAAACGCACGAAAAATATAAACGCAAACAGTGCCGATGATCAGCCCCAAACCGGTCAAAGATAGCACAATCGGCAATTCCTCGACCCATGACAGCGTTGCCGGATCAACAACATGTTTGCGCAAAATATCCAAAACAAACAGCATCGGCAGATGAGTCATGTAGATTATAAGCGAATATTTCCCCAGCCACGTCATAAACGGTATTTTTTTAACGTATGGGGTCGATAAAAGAAACGCCGTAAACGATAATATGATCGTACTGTGAAGTAATAAAAACCAAGGTTGATCCCATCCATACATCTTCATGAACGGCAGTTTTACACGTGTATCATATAAAAAACTGACTGCTAGGCAGGCGATAAAGGCAAACAAGAACAGGAAACTATATCGTGCAAGATTAACCTGACGCACTTTGTCAAACAGCAACCGCAAAAGAACACCCAACAAAAACAAATGCAGAAAAATACCCATTCCATATGGTATCAAAGTGTGAGTATCGCTTGGTAAAGATGCACTTATGATATGCGCGGCAATGCCTACTAAAACAAGCGGCCACACGAAAAATCTACATATCCCGAAAAATAAGCCAATGCCACAAACCGTTATAAAATACGTTGGCAAAAACCATAAAGCAACCAATCCTGTCACCTGGTCAATCGCCGCCGCGTTTGCAAAAACAATTAATGACACAAACGCCTGTATAAAATCCGTTACTGAATCAAACGGCCGCACGGCAACAACGTACATCGCCGTATACAGAATCCCAAACAAAAAGAATGGTATAAGATAACGCCCCGCACGATCATAAACGTACTGCAAGTTGAATGGACGTAGATCATAGATAAACGGCAGGATTAAAAAACAGGCCACGTGAAAATATTTCACAAAGTTGAAGAAAAAATCGATCGGATCGGAAAAATTCGAGGCATGACCAAGAACAACCAATGTGATTAGCAGTCCTTTCGCAGCATCGACGGTGCCACTATCTATTCTTTCGGAAAGTGTTTTGGAAAAAATCATATTGTCTGTTTAATCAGCCGTCTGCGCTCTTCACGTTTCCGGTTCAATTCAACCTTAACGGCGTACAACATTCCAAGCGAAAGCCAATAATGCGAAAATCTCAAATTCTGGTGTGTCACACCATAAAACAATATTGGTGTAAGAAGAAGGATATAATACCATCTATGTCCCCATATGACATAAAACATAAACATACTAAAACTGGCCGTGCCGATAATGCCATATGAGAGAATAAGCGTTGCCCAACCAGAGTGTAACTCATTCGGTTTCAGTTTATTCCATCGCGTGT
>JAUICS010000343.1 GCA_030427765.1 Alphaproteobacteria bacterium | reverse complement strand
GGGTGGATGTGTTTGAGGGGTATCCGCTCGTTGCACAAATATGGGGTTCACTGATCCTCGGTATTTATTTCGTATATTTGTATGCCGTATCCCATTACGGTCTTAGAACATCAAACCTTACATATCGCGGTATCATCACGCATGGTATGTATTCAGTGACCAAACACCCGACCTATATTTGCAAAAACGTCAATTGGTGGTTAATCGATATTCCGTTTCTGGCAACGCACTGGTATTTGGGCGTGAAACACGTCATCGGCATTCTGCTTATAAACTATATATATTATGAACGCGCAAAGGCGGAAGAGCGATGCCTCCGCAAAAATCCGGTCTACCAACAATACATTGATTATATGGAAGAACACGGCATATTTACCAGATTAAAACGTTTTCTAGGTCTCAAGAAGAAAGCGAACAAAAGCGAGCATTCAAATAATACGTAATTAAGGACGCTGAATGGCTGCGGACGCAAAAATCGATGAATTTATCCCGACACGCCCACCGTTTCATATTCGGCGAAGTCATGCTTTGTTATCTGTTCTTAAAGCGCGCGGAAATCTTCTTAGTACGCTTCGTGAGAAGGATTATCACAAGGAATTATTTCGTATCCGTATTTTTAAACGTGACTACATAATATGCAATGCGTCCGAACATGTGCGTTATGCGTTTTTAAAGCAGCATGAGAATTTCGATAAAAAAAGCCCGCATATGCGCCATGCGCTGGAACCGCTTCTCGGCGACGGTCTGTTTGTCAGTGACGGTGATTTGTGGCGTGAGCGCCGTGATGCGTGTGCGCCTGCGCTTCGTTCTGAACTGCTGCATATGTTTGTCCCGAAAATGGTCGATACCTCACAGGAACGTATTGAGAAGTGGAAGGCGCATCCAAAAGATGAGCCGATTGAAATGCTGGCAGAAATGGGCAAGCTGACGGCACGTATTATTGGTCGGACCGTCTTTGGTGATGATGTGCCGGAGGATGAGGCCGCGCAGGTGATCAAGGGATTTGCAAAGTATCAGGAAAAATGCGAGGTGCTCCGCATGTCTGATATGACGGGGATTAACGCGTTAAAGATACTCCGTAATCCGATCAAGGAATGGTTTGCCGAGCGTTATGCGAAGCGGGTCCATGAAGTTATTGATCGTATTATTGAGCGCCATAAAGAAAATCCGAATGCAGATCCGAAAACACTTTTGTCCTTATTCCTGAATCCGGAAGAGGCAGGGACGAAATGCCCGCATGCCGGATTAAAAGGTGATGCACTAAGGAATGAAGCGATTGTTATGTTTATGGCCGGTCATGAAACGACGGCCAATACGATGGCATGGGCATGGTATTTGCTCGACAGTGCACCTCAAAAATTCAAGAAGCTGAAACAAGAATTGAAGCGTGTTCTAAATGGACGTTTGCCGACATTCGAAGACGTACCGGCATTAAAATACACACGCGCGGTTATTGAAGAAACACTGCGTCTATATCCGCCGGTTCCCGTGCTGACGCGGCAGGCGAGGGAGCATGATCAGATCGGACATCTTGAGGTTAAGCCCGGTGATGTGGTTGTTGTGTGCGCCTGGCTGCTTCATCGACATCGCGCGTATTGGAAGAAACCAGACCATTTTGTGCCTGAACGTTTTATGCCGGATAAACCAAAACCGGATAAATTTATATATGTGCCTTTCAGTGTCGGGCCGCGAGTCTGCCTCGGGTTGCGTTTTGGATTAACCGAAGCAATCTTGTGCCTTGCCACATTGGCACAGGAATTTACACCGTCTGTGGTACCGGGTCATAATGTGGAAATCAATTGTCGCCTGACATTGCGCCCTAAGGGTGGTTTGCCGATGTTTTTAAACCCTGTTAATTAACCGTTCTTTTTTATTCTGGTATGTCAAAAGGGCTTCTCAATTACATCTTGCATCGGATAGGGCGTTTTTTACCTTCCTCATTTCAATCTGATTTAGGTGCGTATTTTGGACGCAAGAGAGTTGAAAGATATATTCGTAAAAAAGGCAGATGGTACGATAGAATGCGTCAAAACATCGAGCGCATTAATAATGAGCGCAAGGTTACCCAGCGGGAATTACACGACATGATGATCGCTTATGGTGAGCATGTGGGGCGGTTCTATTTTGAGTACTCGGTCAGTCATCGTTTTGATAGGCAGGGTTTTATTAAATATACGGGATTTGAAAATCTGACGCGTATTCCGGGGGCGGCGATAATGATGACGGCGCACACGGGTAATTGGGAGTTAATAGTTAACGCGTGTGTGAAGCATGACATTGCGTTTACCGACATATACGTGCCGCCAGACGACGGTTTTGAGCACCGTATGGTACGTGAAACGCGCAACAAAGCGGCAAAACCATTAAAAGACATGAAGTTTTTACAAGCCTCGTCCTCAACGATGCGTGAAGTGTTGAGGGATATTGAAGCTGGTAA
>JAUICS010000342.1 GCA_030427765.1 Alphaproteobacteria bacterium | reverse complement strand
CTTTTTGGAACCGGACAGGACGATAAGGTCGGAATTATAACGCATGGAATTAATGCTATCCTGACTTCCCGCCATCAGCAGCACATCACCCGCCTCAAGACGAATACGTCCCAAACGGCGCCTTACAACACGCGCACGGCGCTGAATACCGAGTAAAATTGTATTATAGAGAACCTCAAACCCCGCACGTTCCAGCGACATATCAATCAAGCGTGAACCGGGGGTAATCATAATTTCGGCAAGAACACGTGTTTCTTCATGTTTTTCAGGCGCTTTGGCTTCAGCCGCCTTCTCATCAGTCGCCTTTTCTTTTTTTGTTACGGCCTCAATATCTTTTCGGTGATCGTCCGATAGAAAATATCCGGGATATTTTGACAAAATTTCCGCCAGCACAGAACGTGTAGCCGCCACGATCATAATATCACCGGCCTCAATTACATAATCATTAAACGGCGGCAGTATAAGATGCCCCGCGCGCTGTACCAAACGTATCTTCAAATTCGGCAAATGTGCAAACCCGCCATCCTCACATTCCATTCCGATCAGTTTGCTATCCTCGGCAACATCAATTTCGGCAATAAATTCCTTCTCATCCTGAACCAATTGACGTGACATACGCGTTAAATCCGGCAATAAGAAAGGAACCAGGCAGATCACATAAATAAGACCAACACCGGCCAGCATGGCACCGGGAATCGTAAAATCAAAAAAGCCAATTGCGGGATACCCGAGTTCCTGCATCGAACTGGAAACAAGAAGGTTTGTTGAGGAACCTATCAATGTCATCATACCGCCCAGAATAGCAACGAAACTAAGCGGCATAAGAATACGGCTTTCCGACATACCAATTGATTGTGCGAGGCTCTGAATAATAGGAATCGCAAGAATCACAAGCGGTGTATTGTTCATAAATGCACTCATCCCGAACACAAACAACAACACAAATATAATCAAAACCCACGCCAGAACTTTATTCTTGGTGCTGACCAGCTTCATAAAACCGCCAAGCGCATCGGTTTGGATAATCCCCTGCCCCATAACCAGCAACGCCATAACGGCAATCAATGACGGATTTGCAAATCCGGCCAGCAAACTGGTTGGATTTAGAAGGTTTTGGCCACGTTCATCAAACAGTGGGAATAGCTGACCAAACAATAACAGCGCCATCAGAAGCGAGATACTGGTCAGCTCAAGAGATATTTTTTCCTGCGTGTAACTCACAATTGTAATGAGTGTAAGGCCAAGAACAACCCACATATGAATAGACGGATCTATTAAAAACTGCACGGCTTGAAGAATCCCACTTTATGATTGATTGATATATAAACGCTGGCTGATATTCGCTTTAAAATTAAAACTACTGTTTAATTTGCGGTTCCCAAGGAACCCAGATTTTTAAGAGCAATACTCATAAGAAACTCTGTAGTGCTATCACCGGACGTCTCGCGTGTCAAATTCCTTTTCATGACGGCCGATAGGGTCCAGCAATCACAACCATTGGTAAAATCAAATCCAAACAATGCGTTACGTAATCCCGGGTTCTTACCGAAGTCACGGGTCAAACCAGTACGCAAATACCACTGGTCATTAACTTCGTACCCTAGCTCGGCTTTAAGCTGTTCACGGCTATCGTCCACGGCGGTTCCAACAAGCCCCTTCGCAAAGAAATACTTGGCATTCATATCGAAACGCCAAAGCTTGGCATTCATATCCAGTTCGTGTTTCTGGGACTGAAAATCGTTACTATTCAGCAAGATGTTGTAATCAAGGCTCATAACCTTATCAAAATGCATCGATAAACGGCCCACATAGTCGGATTCGCGTTGTGTTAAACCAGATCCAGTCGGAAATTGCGTTTCATCCTCATCCAATCGGTAACTTTGCCCGACAAATCCTTCCATGTAACTGCCGCTATCGTAATACATACCGATATTTACACCGTATGTGATACGTGATTGGTCCTCGATACGGTCAAGACCAGGAAAACGGTTATCATTAAACAGGGATGATGCATCCAGCTGTACGTCCTGACTGTCTTCATTTGGAATATCGGGGTAATCCGCAATATCAGGCGCCATTGTTAATGCGATCATAGGCTCAATCAAACCGTAATCGTCGTCTAATGATTTCACCAAAGGATATTTGGATACAACATGTGCATTGGCAAACCCGCGTGTTTCCAGCGTATCATCACTACGCCCCGACCCCGTAAACGCCCTGTCACGGTCGCGCACATTATAGACGTCACCGCGCACGGATGTATCAACTGTTGTAACCAAGCCTATAGGGCTAATCACCTGAGAATGCCACCCAACGTCGGTGGAAATACGGTTTACATCCTGCTCTCCGCCCTCACGCGCCAAATTGATAAATGATGTATCAACACTGATACGTCCGCCAAGCACACTATTTGGTTGCCCGACCAGACTTAATGCCAGC
>JAUICS010000341.1 GCA_030427765.1 Alphaproteobacteria bacterium | reverse complement strand
ATCGACAACACAGACACCAATCGGGATTGAATCATAAAATGAATAGATGGTTTTTTCGTCGAAACTGCTCACTCGTATGGCCCACAATAGTTTTTGGCAAATGACGTCAGGATGATTCTTTATTTGAATTTAGCTAATTTTTCTCTATATTACCACCGTTTGTGTTAACGTTGATATAATAAGATTATAAGGATTTACGATGGCGTATAATGTTGCGGTTGTTGGTGCTACTGGAAATGTCGGCCGTGAGGTTCTATCCATTCTGGACGAAAGGAAATTTCCGGTGGGTGAGGTGCATGCGCTAGCATCCTCCCGTTCTGTTGGTAAGGAAGTGTCGTTTGGCGATAATACGTTGAAGGTTCAGGACCTTGCCACATTTGATTTCAAAACAGTTGATCTTGTTTTATCGTCGCCGGGTGCAAAGGTGTCTGCCGAATATTCACCAAAGGCCGGAAAGGCCGGTGCCATCGTTATTGATAACACGAGTCATTTCCGTATGGACCCGGATGTGCCGCTTGTCGTGCCGGAGGTTAACCCGCACGCCTTAAACGGCTTCGGTAAGAAAAACATCATTGCGAATCCGAATTGTTCGACTATTCAAATGGTTGTTGCCCTAAAACCTCTGCATGATATTGCCAAAATCAAACGCGTTGTGGTTTCAACATACCAATCCGTTTCCGGTTCCGGTAAATCCGCCATGGATGAACTATTTAACCAGACACGTGGTGTGTATATGAATGAAAAACCGACACCGGAGGAGTATCCGAAACAAATTGCGTTTAATGCCATTCCGCAAATCGATAAATTCATGGATGACAACATGACCAAGGAAGAGTGGAAAATGGTTGTCGAAACGAAAAAGATTTTGGATACATCTATCAAGGTCTGCGCAAATTGCGTCCGCGTTCCGGTCTTTATCGGCCATGCCGAGATGGTGAATGTCGAGTTTGAAAAAGAGATTTCACGGGCGGAGGCCATTAAAGCGCTGAAAAACGCGCCGGGCGTATCGGTCATTGATCTGGAAACGGAAATGGAATACGTCACACCGGCGGAAATTCAGGGTGAAGATGATGTATTCGTCAGTCGTATCCGTGAAGATGTATCGGTCGAAAACGGCCTGAATTTCTGGTGTGTTGCCGATAATTTGCGCAAAGGGGCGGCCTTGAATGCGGTTCAGATTGCTGAAACGCTTATCAAAGATCATTTGAAGGCGGCGGCTTAGAGAGTAACCGCTTTAAACTGACATTCTATGTCATGTTCGAATAATTGCTGGCTCTGAATAAGGGCCAGTTCGCGCTGTCCTGCTTCCTGCGTTTTCATGAAAACGTTGTATATAACGGATGTTGTTTTTTCGAGGGCGGTGACGGGGCTTTTATCCGCAAGGTAATATCCAAGGAATAATGCGGCCGTTAAATCACCTGATCCGTTCGGGGCGGGATCAAATTGAAGTTTCGGGGTTGTGATGGACCAGCATTCCCCGTTATCAAGCGACAATAGCATTTGAATTTCATCCGGTGGTGCATCTTGTGTTTCAAGGGATGTCAGAAGGATGATTTTAGGCCCGAGTTTATGGCACATATTGCATGCAGCCCGCGCATCATCGATTGTATTGATCGTCTGGCCGGTCAGGAGATTCAGTTCAAATTGATTGGGGGTGAGGATGGTTGATTTTTCAATGCCGTTTTCTTTGTAAAACAGCGGCACATCATCTTTTACAAACAACCCACGCCCAACATCCCCCATCACGGGGTCGCAGCAGTATATGATATCTGTATTGAACGTTCCGATCACATCAAGTGTCTCAAGAATAATATCCCCGATAGTCGAATCGCCAAGATATCCCGAAAGGACACCGGATATGTTCTCAAAACATCCACGGTCGAGTAGGCCACGCAGAACATCCTTTACATGATCGGACGGGAAAACATCCCCTTTCCAGGACCCGTAACCGGTATGGTTTGAAAATTGTACCGTGTTGACGGCGATTACATCATATCCGAGATGTTGCAGAGGGAATACGGCCGCACGGTTACCAACGTAACCGTATGCAACATGTGACTGGATGGAAAGAATACTGCCGTTTATGGTCATATTACCCTTGCTCTAATGTTCCTATTTTACGGTAATTTTCTATAAATATCAAAATGTTATCTATCAAATTTGTATCGCTGAACCCTGTTTTTGTATGATGGTCATAAGAATTAACGAAACATTAACAAAACAAGACGTTACAGGGTGATATGTCGTTAACAGAAGCGTTAGATAGAGGTGATACTACATCAAGAGATGCATTCTCTGGCGCATCATATGCCCCGACATATCGCGCAACAGATTCACGCGGTAACGAATTTCAGGTTTCCCCCGGACAAAACGGCGTTCTGATTTATAGACTGCAGCCGGGCGTAGGAATGGCGGCCGAGGTTGATCGTTGGGGTGCGCAGGCA
>JAUICS010000340.1 GCA_030427765.1 Alphaproteobacteria bacterium | reverse complement strand
ACACGTAAACTCACGAACGAGGAACGTGAAGCACGGGCGCAAGCACTTAAGAAAGCACGTGAGGGTGGATCACAATCAAAATCAAGCCTTCCGCCGCGACCGGTTCAGGAAGAAAAACCGGTACCACAGGAAACTGTAACAGCCCCGGACCCTGATAAAGCGCGCAAGCCATCAGAAAAAGATTACACAAGCACAAAACCGCTAGAGATTAAGAAAAAAGAAGAAGAAGAAATTGATCTTCTTGGAGACGGAGCGGTCGAAGATACGGATAGTTTAAGTTACCGTGAACGGCTAAAAATGGCACAGGCCAAACAAAAAGCGGCCAAAAAAACAGATGCGGAGCCGCGTAAGGCTGAGCGTATCACGATTACACAAGCCCTGACTGAAGACTACGACCGTGACCGTGGTCCGTCGATGTCGTCCATCAAACGGGCAAAAGAAAAGGCAAAACAACTTTCCGGTCCAAAACCACCACCGGTAAAAATAAAACGTGAAGTTATCCTGCCCGAAGTTATTACTGTACAGGAACTTGCGAACCGTATGGCGGAACGTAGCGGTGACATTATTAAATCGCTAATGAAAATGGGTGTCATGGCCACCATTAACCAAACCATTGACGCCGACACCGCAGAATTGATCATCGATGAATTCGGCCACAGTGTGAAGCGTGTGACGGAGGCCGATGTAGAGGACGTTCTCGAAGACCATGATGATGAAGATGCCAACACGGTATCCCGCCCACCGATCGTAACTATCATGGGACATGTTGACCATGGAAAAACATCTTTGCTTGATGCCCTTCGCGCGACAGATGTTGTGTCTGGCGAAGCCGGCGGTATTACGCAGCACATCGGCGCTTACCAGATTACTATGAAAAACGGCAGCAAGATTACGTTCCTCGACACACCTGGTCACGAGGCCTTTACCGAAATGCGTGCACGCGGTGCCAACGTTACGGATATTGTCGTTTTGGTTGTTGCCGCAAACGACAGCGTGATGCCGCAAACAATCGAAGCCATACGCCACGCCAAAGCTGCGGAAGTTCCTATTATTGTTGCCATCAATAAAATTGATCTTCCTGATGCAAACCCGCAAAAAATCAAGCAGGACTTGCTACAGCACGAAGTTATCATCGAAGACATGGGCGGTGACGTTCTGTGCATCGAGGTATCGGCAAAACAAAAGAAAAATCTTGATAAACTCGAGGAAACAATCCTTCTACAGGCAGAAATTCTTGAGTTGAAAGCCAACCAGAACTGTAAGGCTCGTGGAACGGTTGTAGAGGCAAAACAGGAACAGGGTCGTGGAAACGTTGCGACCGTTCTTATTCAAAAAGGTACTCTTAAAATCGGAGAGATTTTTATTGCCGGTAAGGAATGGGGCCGTATCCGCGCGATCTTGAACGATCATGGCAAAAAAATCAAAGAAGCCATACCGGGACAACCTGTTGAAATACTTGGTTTACAAGGAACACCGATGGCCGGCGACCAATTCATCGTTGTCGATGATGAAGCGAAAGCACGTGAAATTTCAGAATTCCGTTACAGAAAAATGAAAGATACGGCCGCGGCAGCGCTTGCAGGCTCACGGAGTTCATTCGAACAAATGATCCAGACCCAACGCGAAAATGAGCAGTCCGAAACTCTGCCAATCATTATCAAGGCTGATGTTCACGGCTCATTGGAGGCCCTTAACGGCTCTATCCAGAAATTGAGTGAAGGTAACAAAGACATTAACACAAATGTCCTTCACATGGGTGTTGGTGGTATTACGGAATCCGACGTTCAACTGGCAAACGCATCGAACGCATTGATTATCGGGTTTAACGTCCGTGCCAATCCGCAAGCCCGTGAGCTGGCCACACGTGAAGCCGTTGATATTCGTTACTACAACATCATTTACAATGTTCTTGATGACATTAAAGGTATCCTTAGCGGCATGCTTTCCCCTGTTGAACGTGAAGAATACATCGGCCAGGCCGAAATCCGCCAGGTCTTTTCCATCACCAAGGTTGGTAAGGTTGCCGGTTGTATGGTTACCATGGGCGATGTCAAGCGCGGTGCGAAAGTCCGTCTATTGCGTGATAACGTTGTTATTCACGAAGGTTCCTTGAAAACCCTGAAACGCTTCAAAGATGAGGTAAAAGAGGTTAAAGAAGGAATGGAATGCGGTATGGCCTTTGAAAATTATGATGACATCAAGGACGGTGACGTTATTGAATGTTACGAAATTATCGAAGAAGCACGTCAGATCGAGTAGATATTTCCTCACAATGCAACAGGAACGAAGCCAGAGACAGTTACGCGTCGGGGAACAATTGCGCCATGTGATTGTTGAAACCCTGCAAAAAGGACGTTTTCACGATCCCGTCCTTCTGGACGGTGCATCCATTACTATTACAGAAGTAAAAGCAAGTCCCGACCTTAAAAACGCAACATGTTATGCCATC
>JAUICS010000339.1 GCA_030427765.1 Alphaproteobacteria bacterium | reverse complement strand
TTACCTGATCGCTCATAAATGATCCGATGTGGATATAGGCTATGTTCCCGTCAACGATACGGTGTGTAACATTTTTAAGGGCAGTTTGCTGGCGCTGAACGGTAATTTCAATCGGTTCGTCATCGCCGCGTTTTACAGTTAAGACCACGCGCGTTCCGGGTGTTCCATGCAAACGTTCACGAATAACATCCTGAAGAATCATTCCGGACAATGCTTCACCATCAATATGCGTGATCAAATCATCTGGCTTTAATCCGGCTTTGAACGCCGGTGTGTTATCTTGTTCGGACATAACGGATTTCACAATTAGTCCGGTTTCCAAAACATATTTGGAACGGCCATCCGGCTTAACTTCAGCGCCGATGATGCCGGGGCGTTCACCGCCACCCAGAAGTGTATTTCCAGGCTCAAGGAACAGTGAGTGTGGGTCGAGTGATTTCATCGCAAAGTCAAGGCCCGCATCGACCATACCTATTGCGGTGAGTGTTTGAAATTCGGTGGCGGATTTTACGCCTGCTTCGGCGGCTTGAACCTTTAGCCGCGCTTCGATAATAAGATCCTGAATATCAATCAAACCATTTTCATCAAGTTCACCGGCTGCAATCTTTGTTTCTTTTTCGGTGCGAAGGCGCTGCAGTTCTGCCTTGGCATCTGTCAAAGCCTGCTGCGCATCGGCCAATACTTGTGGCCGACTAGAGATACGTTTCTGCATCCCTTCGATGATGAGGCGTTCCAGTTCTTCCATTTCCACAAGGCGAACATAACGGCGGGAAATACGGAACATATTCTCTAAAATAAGGCGGCGTGCCTCCGCCACTTTCTGATCGTCTGTAATGCCGGCGGTGCGCAATAATGATTCAAGTGTAGGTTGTTCGGTTGCAACTTCGGCCCCTTGCGGAATGCGAACGGCATCTTGCGAAAATGTCTGTGCCGGAAATAATGCCGCGGCTGTCGAAAGAAGAAATGCCCTTGCAAATCGGCTGTTTATACGAAACATACTGTACCCTGTTCAGTAATATTATATTTTTGTGAAGATGCTATGAAAGTCGTGGTATCTGGTCAAGGAAAATCCACATTTTTATTTTCATATCGTCTTCGGTTTTATATCACACATCTACGGCGAGGCCGTTTGTAAATCACTTTGCTCAACTGGCTTGAACGTAATGTCACGGTTTGCAAGATGGCCGTGAATGCAGTGGTATTTCCGGATATGCGGGTTGTGTGCGATACTTATAACTGTTGATGTGTCCGGAAGAATATCCATCATTTTTGCATACATGTGTTCGCCTGTATCGACATCAAGCGCCGCTGTAATTTCATCGGCAATTAAAAAGTCCGGTTTTTGCAGGAATATTTTTGCAAACATCAAACGTTGTTTTTCACCGCCTGACAATTGCGCCTCGAATTGTGCGCCGGTGACAACCTGCCGCGACATGAAATGGGTGATGGCACTTTTGAGGTCGAGTGCGGCCGATCCTGCCTTCCAGCGTAATTGCAGCGCGTAACTTATTGGTGCCGTTAAAATGTTAAAGAGTTTTGCAAGAGCGCCTTTGGCTTTGTATTGTGACGATTCTTCAATAAAACGTCTTGCCACTTGCGACGACACATATCGGGCCTGAAATTCATTAATGCGTATTGGACGGTGTTTGTCGTCGGTATCATCATTTGCCATGTAGGAATCCAAATAACGTCCCAATTGTTTTTCTAATGATCCGGCCATGAATTCAATTTTATGTTGTGTTAACGGGGCAAGCCAGCCACGTTTCTTTGCTGCGAGCCTCTCAATGTCATCTTCAAGGGACCTAAGCAGAGGTTTTGTTAGGGCCCTATCAATTTCATCGGCCAGCCTATCCGTGCAGGCATCAACAGCTTCCGATTCATCTAAAACTGTATTTAGTTTTTCGCGAATATGTTCTTTTGCATCCGGCGTGACAAACTGCACAATATCAAATTGCTCGGCCACCATTTTAGGCACAACGCTTTGGATATAGAATTCAAATTCATCTTCGAAGTGGTCTGAAAACACCTTTGCGGTATTCATGGGGAGCTTACGTTCGATGCCTTCAAGAAGTTCATCTACGAGAATGTTTACTTGCTGACCCGGGATATGTTGGATAAGACGGTCATGTCCGGCTTCTTGTAATGCCCATGTAAGTTCGGAATCATCATAAACCGGATGTTCGTCCGGTTTTCCGTTCAGGATTCCGCGAAGTGTTGTGTTCGGAAAGAACGGTTTTTGCGACACGGTCATCACCGACATGTTATCCGGTATGCCAACTTTGCCAGACCCGTAATCCCACTGATTCAATAATGCCTTCGCCACCGTGGTTTTTCCGGATCCGTTTTCACCGGTTAAGACAATACGGTCACCGCAGTTGACAGTGTATGTAAGGTCATCCAGAAGGATTTTTTCCATACCCGGCGTGTGGACATGCAGATTTTCAACTTTGATAT
>JAUICS010000014.1 GCA_030427765.1 Alphaproteobacteria bacterium | reverse complement strand
TCAAACAATTCATCCGTGCGCGCCGCATCGTAAATTTCACCGGCGTTCATCCAGCGTTCACCATCATTTGTTAGAATGCGGGTATGGTGTTTCAGGCGTGCAAGCGCGGCCTTTTGCGGGAAGGTTCCTTGTAGGGCATCTTCATCGTTCTGAACAACTTCACCATCCTTCTTAGGCTGCAATTCGGCGGTGGGTTTGTTTTTGTTTGCCGGGGCCAATGCAACAATACGGTCCATAACCGCATGAACGCCGTGGTCCTCCAGATAATCCATTAATGCTTCCTGATCGGCCTTGTGAATACCGCCGTTCCAGTTAACAGTACCGGCGTGCAAATCACCGCCAAACGTGGCGTACGCGCCGTATGCCTCATCAAGGTTCGGGTTGGCGACGGCCATTTTCCCCTCAATATTCGCAACCGCCATGATAAGGACCTGACGCACACGTGCCTGAAAGTTTTCGTAGCCGATTTCGTGACCCGGCAGGGCGGCAGAGACGAGAGCCAGAAGTTGCGGATGTTTCTTTGTCAGACGTTTGGCCCATGCGTCCATTTCCTCAGGCGTATAATCATACGGCGATGCGTGAACAAAGTCGCCAAGTTCGCGAATGATTTCCGCCTTTTCCTCAAACGGCATATCGGTTGAATTTTCAACACCGAAGATAAAGGCAAACATGGTGACAAGGTCCTGCACGTTCCGTTCCATGAATTTCCCGCCGATACCTTCGAATGTGGTTCCGTCCTCGAACTCACCGCCGTCCATTAACGTTTTTGCGGCATACCATGTTTCATAGGAACTGTTGTTCGTGCCCATATATACGGCCGTCAGCATATCATCCATACATGCTTTTACGGCGGCCTCATGTCCGCCTGCTTCGTGTGCGGCGCGGATTTTATCGATATAAGGAAGGTGACTCATTTGCGCACAAAAACCATCAATGCCAAGATCACGCATGGCAAGTTCCACCATCACCCGCACCATGGCACAATTGAAGGATGAATCCTTGCCGCCGCTCAACGCTTCGGCAATACCATTGGATTTTGTTTTGCGCATATAATCGAACATCCATAATGCCTGATTACGTATCAACTCCTCTTTCCAGCGGTCAGGGTTTTTGGGATTATCCCAAGCGGCTGTGTGGTCCGTTTCCCAGATCAATGATGCTTCGGGTTTTGCAGATGCGTTCTTGAATTCGCGCACAAACGTATTGTGGGCGCGCCATCGTGATAGAAACGGCGCTTTCTGAAGGCTTACAATGGCGGTGGTGGTTTCAAGCTGGCCAAATCCCATACGTTTTCCTGCGGATATTGTCTTGCCGTTTTGTGATATCAGGCGGTGACCATACTGCGCAAACGTTGCGCCGCTGGTCCCCAGTCCATCCGTATCAATCACGACATTGGCGTAACCGGATGCCAGATCATTCAGATGCATATGTTTGTCTTGTTTCAGGCGAGATGTCGGGCTTGCGTCGGCAATTTCCAACAACAATCCTTTGGCCGACCCTAGAAAGCGTGAAATCGATGGGATGATATTTAGTTTCGGATAGCGGCTATCGTCATATGGATGGCCTTCGTATTTTGCCGCAATCCACTTTTCCTCACATATTGCGGTTCCGTGAATGTAGGAATGACCCTTTTTATCCGTGACGTGGATTAATGGCCGTCCGAACGGAACGGTTGCACCATCCGGCATTTGTGCCGGGATGGTGCCGTACGTGCTTTTAACACCGGCCAGTTTTGCGTATTCGTCGGCGGCCTGAAAACTCCATTCATTGAAATACCGGTTTTCGTAGCCACGTTCATCGCTGAACAGGTTGGATTTGGCGGTCATACCCAGAATACGGCCACCGCCGATAAGGGTTTGAACATTGAACGGGCGGTTCAGACGGTCATATAAGGGATTTTTGACGTGATCCGGGTTTGGTGCGGCCTTCTCGAACGCATCACGAAGCTGTAATCGCCAAGGATGCCCAACGGATACCATCAAATTCGGGTCTTTTTCATGCGCATATTTGGCAAGAAAGGCCAGCATTTCATACATACGGTTATTGTCCGTACGCTGGAAATTATCGTTAACTTCATACCCTGTTGCACTTAATTCAGGTAGGAATACGGTATCGCTGCCCTGCGCCACGGCTTCATCAATCGCGGCGATGTGGTTTGCCATGTTTTGCGGCCAGTCAAGCGCGGTTTGATTGAGTGACGCCTGTGTTGTTTTCAATGAAAATGTCGACATGAAATCCCTTAAATACTGAATGATTTATGGGAGATATAAGAAATCATTATAGAAAATTGTCAATCTGTAAAATCAAGAAAAATTGCCGCTGTTAAAATCGTAATTCTACAAACGGGCGGTCTCTTACAGACCAATCACTGGGACGCATGAAAAAACCTATAAATGAAACATTTTTTAATGCTCCCATAATGCCCGTATGTTTCTTTCGTATGGCTTCAAGGGCACCGCTGATACTGTCATCACCTTTGTTGGAAATAACCTTCGTGTAGGCTTGCATGCCATTCTTTTCTGCCAGAACAATTCGTACTGACCCGTCATCGTCTGTAATTTTACGTGGAGCCATCCAGTGATAGTCAACGCGGCCAAGTCTCGTAAACCCAAGTGGATGCCACATTCGGTAGGCAATGCTGAATACTGGAAAGCCGGATTGAAGTGTACGTTTATCCTCTGGAAGTGTACTTCCGCAGAATGTTAAGCCGTCTTTTTGGCATGCGTTTATGACACGGTTTTTGAGTTTACTGATAACGTACATGCCTGCAAAAGCATCACGTAGAGTTGTAAGCAGTGATGTTTTTTCACATTGCTTTGTAGTTGATTGGATACCGTGCATTTCGCATATATGCTCTGCATTAAAGCCAGGGTCTTCAGCGCGAAGGCCTGGGATATTGGTGGCAAACCCATAACAGTTTGATGACAAGACTTTACTTAGGTAATTCCACACTCCATTTAAGGCGCAGCTACAAAAATACCAACTCAATGAAAGTGGATTCATACGTTCTGGAAACGGAGTTGACTTTCCATTGTATCTTTCCAAATCAAGTTCAGGAATGTGTTCTAGTATGCTGGGGTCGCTTAATGCAACTTGCTCCCACTCGAATAAGGAGCGTGCAAATTCTTCGAACTCTTCCTCGAATGCAACTGCCGATTTATCTTTGTTGTCCGTGAATGTGGGATTTATCCTCGACACACTCGGGTTTGCATATGTAACCATTTCATAACAATTTTGAATATTGTTATGGAAATTTATAGGATTACTTGTCTAAAGTCAATGTATTTGCGGTATATAGCGGGTAATTAATCGTCTATATAACTGGTGCCGGCCGTGCGTCCTGACCATCATTGCCGTGATGACGTGTCCATGGGATGAAGCGGCGCAGACCTTTGTTTTCCTCATACGCCTGCGTATTCAGTGCGACAACTTTATCACCCGTAACATTCATTGATGTTTGAAGCATGTCGGCCGGACGGTCGATCGGGATGACCATTTGGTAGATTTTTTCCGCCTGAAGCGGTGTTAAACCGGCGTTATGCAGCACGGGTTCTAGGAAGATGATGGTTGATGCCGGTGCACCCGGTGCGCCGAACGCCGTGGCAACAGACAGGGCCATAATACCGGCAAGCTGCTCGATACTTGGCTCAAGCCCGAACATTACACTGGCACAGGCGGCGGTTGTCCCCAAATAAAGTGCGGTTCCGAACATGTTGAAGTTTGCTCCAAGAGGCACAACCGATTCCCGTACGTGTGAAGGTACACCGATTTTTGCAAGCGTTTGTTTTGTGTATGGCATTGTTGCGGCGCTGGATGACAAGCCGAATGCCGTGCTGGCATTTTTGATCACATTACCGAATTCCCATTTCCGCGCACCGTTCAGGTATGCAAGACCCGCGAGCGCCCCAACGCCGGCCAGCATGGACGTTGATAATGCGGCATAGAAATTCAAATATGGCGCAAGTTCACCCGCGCCTGAAGAATTGACAGTTAGTGCAAGCAGTGTGAAGACAGCAGGTAAGCCAAGGTAATTGATGAATGTCATGAATGATTTGTCCGTGATCAGCGTCGCCCCATCAATTCCGGTTTTGATGTAATCACGTTTCATATTGGCAATGGCTTCAAAACGGCTGCTTAAACCCTCTTTTGCCTTTCGGTATACGGTGGCAAGTAATGCAGATATGGCGATGCCGGGTAATATAAGCTGTGCGGGTGAAAAGGAGGATGATTTATCAATGTCACGGGCGGCGTCGGCAACCTCAAGTGATGGCAATAAATCTGACATTCCTGCGGTCACGGCCAGACCGATCACTACACCAAACCCCATCAGGGCGGTAAAACGGGCGAATGTACCAATTTCCTTGAATATGCTTTTTTGTGAAAATGCATTGAAAATACTTAGTGTAATAAACGGCAGGGCAATATACGGCAAAGCGCCGAAGAATGTTCCCGGAATGCTGCTCAGGTCAATATTCACCTCACCAAGCCCAAGACCGTTATTGGTTAATGTGGTTATGGCGGCGCTTAAATGCTCCGAAAATTCCTCAATCATATTTACATCAGCCAAATTGCCGACAAGACCCACACCCGCGCCAACAAGGGCCACAAGAAGGAAGCGGAAATCCTTTATTTTCTGCCATGTTGAATTCGGTTTTACCGTTGGTGAGATTTGCTTTGTAACCTCACTGAACGAAATATCGTTGTCGCGGCAGAATTGATCGAGCTCCAACAAGTCTTCGGTAATACGCTCGACCGGGTTTTTATCGGCGATAATGTTGAATAACGCACGGAAGAAATGTTTCTCATTTTTTGTTTGGTCGTATAACTGCTGGATATCGCTTTGCAGTTGTGCTGGGTCAATATCGCCGTCATATACGGCTTTTAAAAAGGCGTTCTTGCCGATTAGGCCGGATATATGTACGTCATTAGTCTGGGTTGAGGGGAAGCGTGAATCCCATCCACGTTCCTGAAACCCTTTATAAATGGTGGAAAGTTCATTAAGACTTAGACCTGTATCGCCTTCCAACACCTTTGTCCAGCGTCCTGTTTCGGTTGCCTCAACCACGCCCATCGCAAATCCTGCACGGCGAATATCTTCGTCAATGATGCTATGGATCAGGCTTATATGTGCGTCTTTTACGCCGGAATCGTAATGTTTTTCTGTATGTGGATATGTACCCATAATGCCCCTGTTAAAGTGTCCCTGTTCAACTCTGCACTGAAAAAAGTAATGCTAATATTTATTATCCATAAATCTTATATTATCAGCATTTCAATTTGCTACTATGAAAAATACGCACTGTCAATGGGGGTAATGTGGAAAAAATTTATTCTGGAACGATGTCCTTCAAACTATCCTTACGTTGAAAGAATGTGTTGTATATGTAGTATCCTGCGCTGAACACTGCAACGGCGGCAATAAGGTCAAATAATGTCGTTACAATGGCCGTGCCGGATAACAGGCTCATTTCTTTATGGCCCATAATTTTGCTGGGCAGATTCTGGGCTCGTTTGCGGAGAGTACGTAAATAAGCCCATATGGGTTTGAAATCAAAGACGTCATACCCGACTTTCATCAAAATACCGGCAAAGACAGCTTGCGGTATATAATTCATCCATTCGGCGAGAAGAAAAAGTTCAACAATAACAAACAGGCCCGCCGCCATTCCGGCAAGCCGCATAGTGGCACCCTCTTTAACGGTCAAAACAGATGGAACAGTAGACTGTGCACCGGGCACGCCACCGACAAGAGCAACGGCACTGATGGCAAAGCCCTGCGCGACAAGTTCTTTATTTTGCCGTGTGCGGCCACCGCGCATTTTGTCGACAATAAGTGATGTCAGTAATGTATCTATGTAACATAATGCCGCGAGTTTTAACGCAAAAGGAAACGCCAGCCATAAAACATCGGTGCTGATATGCGGCGGTATCTGATTGGCAATCAATACCCCTACGTCATCAAATGACGTAATCGTAGTATCAATTTCCAGATATCCGACAGGAAGTCCCAACGCGTTACTTGCCAGCGTGACAAGGACAAGAGCGATTAATGTTCCTGGCAAGAAACTGGATAATTTCGACGAAATTTTACCTAAAAACGCAGGGACTATGAATGAAATAGCCATGGCCGTCACAGCGATTCCAACATTAAGATATGTGTTGCCTGCAATTGGTTCACGGTTAATTCCAAACAATACTTGAATTTGTAATGTCCAGATGATGAGTGCAATACCGCACATAAAACCGGATACAACAAGATTTGGGACATATTTGATGAAGCGGCCCAGCCTGAATATACCACCTATAATCATGAACACGGCCGTCATCATAAGAACGATATTTACAAAATGATGGGCCTGAACGCCCGCAATGTCTTGCGGCAGCTGTTCTGCGGCGTAGGCAACAATCACCGCTGTTACCGTACTCATTGGCGCAGTTGTGCCTGAACCCTGTATGCGCGTTCCACCAAATGCAGACGTAATAAAGGCGATAATTCCTGCCGATAACATACCGGCAAATGCGCCGCGACCAGACAAAATTCCGAGAGCCGCCCCTAAATTGAGCATTACAATGCTGACTGCCAGTCCTACAAGTATGTTTTGTAAGATCTCAGTATATATATGGTTTTGGGGAAACTTATGGTCTTTGTATGCGTTTTTACCGCTTCTATTATCCATGATACACCTCTGTTTTATCTAGCCGGCCATTCTCATACTAGGGTTGTTTTCCAAGGCAAATACAATGTGTTCGGCGAGCCGGGTGGCAGCATCACTGGATTTTTCCTGGTTGATAATTAAATCAATTTCAATAGGCGGCAGGCTAGGAAGTCCTGATTTTTCACCAAGTGCAACAAGCCCGTGAATGGAATTCAGCATTTCTTTCGGGATGACCGTAACACCTAGACCGGACCGTGCGGCGGCAATACGGCTTGTCATGTTTGAGCTGGTGAAGACCGGATTCCATTTGATCTGTTTTTTATCAAGAGCATCAATCATTTTACTGCGGTAGACGCACGGGTTTGGCGATAGTACTAATGGCACGGTGTCATCCATACGGAATTGTTCCGTGCCCTGCCCGGCCCAGACGAGCGTTTCATGCCATACTTTGTTCCCGTATATACGCATTTTGTTGTCGCGCTTTACGAGGATGAGGTCAAAATCCCCTTTTTCAAAATCGTCAATTAAATGGTGGGATAGTCCGCAATGCACCTCGAGTCCAACGGACGGGTGGGATTTTGCAAACTGAACCAGAATGTCCGGCAAATGATGTGCCGCAAATGCTTCGGGCGCCCCTAAACGAATCGTGCCGGAAATATCGGGTTTTGTTATACGTCCACACACTTCATCATTCAGGGATATGATCTTGCGGGCATAGGAAAGTAAGATTTCCCCCTCTGTTGTCAAAGATACGGAACGGTTATTGCGAATAAAAACGTCGTTCCCAAGGATGTCTTCCAGTTTCTTTATTTGCTGACTGATCGTTGACTGTGTACGTCCAAGACGTTCCGCGGCAATAGAAAAACTACCTGATTCATAGATTGTCAGGAAGGATCGCAATATATCTGTATCAATATTTCTAATCATAAATTAATAATAAATCGTTTTTGTTAATAATGCTTATACATTTTATGAGTATAGAAATGCAAGATAAAAATTGTACATATATGTCATTTTTCTGGTTAATTTTTCAAAATATAAAAGGAGTTTCATGTATTAGAAAAACAAATTCATTGGTGTTTTTTAATTAATTATACAAATTCGAATTGGCACGATAAACTGTAAATATGAAGTCAAGAAATCAAACACATAAGGGTGCCCCGACAGTGCAAGACAAAATTAGAATGGTGCTTCAAATGCAGACATATAGCCGCATGCTGTGTTCTGAGATACGAACGCCCCGAGTCAAAGGTTATAAATTGATGAGGTATAATACGGGACGATTCAAGTGATGATCATATAAACCCCACCCACACGCTTGAAACCCGAACAGGTTGAGAGGATGCAGACAACCCTACCCAATACTCTTTAGATACTGAGGTCTGACATCTTTCTCAACCTGTCTTTTTATGTGATTGGTGTGTGTGGAATATCCGCTGGGCTAAGCGAATTATTCCGAAATAGGTTCAGATTTCATGCAGCAACCACATCCGCAACCATTGCCGTGAACCGATGTCGTAATGTGTTTATCTGTTTGCGGTCCGACTTCAGTCGAGGACGCCTGCGCGTTATCTAAATGTCCCAGTTGTGAGACGGCAAAAACAGTCATGAATAAACCTAGAATTTTCAATGGAATGTTTGTCATTATCTCTCCTTTGGCAGGGCGAAAGCCCATATAAAACTATTGGCGTTTCTTTATCTTAAAACCAGTAATTTATACTATGTTATAATATTACAATTACGAGTGCGAATTTCTTTATGATTTTATCAACGAAAACAAATCCTGACGCATTGATGGCTCGTCTTTAAAAACACCGCTGATATGGCGTGTAACTGTTTTTGTTTCCGGTTTTCTTACGCCGCGTGTGCTCATACATTGATGCTCGGCCTCTATTAAAACGGCGACACCTTTCGGCTTTAATACGTTTTCGATCGCGGTCCCGATTTGGGATGTTAATGTCTCCTGAGTCTGTAAGCGTTTTGCATAGGCATCGACAAGCCGTGCAAGTTTACTAATCCCGACCACACGTTGGTTCGGGAGGTACGCCACATGGGCCTTCCCGATAATTGGCACCATATGGTGTTCGCAATGTGATTCGAGGCGAATATCTTTGACCAGAACAATATCGTTGTATCCCGCCACGTCCTCAAACGTACGTTCCAGAATGGCTTCAGGGTTAATGGAATAACCGGAAAAGAAGTCTTCGTAAGATTTCAGGACACGCGACGGTGTATCAACTAATCCTTCGCGTTCGGGATCGTCGCCAATCCAGATGATAAGTTTTCGGATTGCATCCAGAATATCGTCTTTTGATAAATCTTCACGACTCATCTCTGTCCTTGTTACGGTATTTAGCATTGTTAGGCCGCTTCTTGGAACCATGTGGGGAATGGGTCGGCGAGTTTTTGCCACAGTTCAGGCGTAACCAGATAATCTTTTACAAGACATTCATCTAAACGTTCGCGCAAAGCGTCTTCGTCCATTTCACCTTTTAGACCGATAAACACCATTTCCTGTCGTCTATCGCCATATTGCTTATTCCAGTTATCCTTCAGGATTTTTTCAAATTCATCTGTATCCGGCCAGCGGTTTTGTGGTACGGATGCCCACCATCGTCCCATGCCGTTATGGCGTACAAATGCACCGGCCTGTGACATTTCACCGACGTAATCCGGACGCGTTGATATCCAGAAAAAGCCTTTTGCACGGACGACGCCCGGCCACGATTCATCGAAGAATTTATGGATTTTTTCGGGATGGAAAGGTTGGCGTGCACGGTAGACGAAGCTGACGATGCCGTATTCTTCGGTCTCCGGAACATGATCTTTGAAATTGTATAATTCCTGCGCCCATAACGGATGTTCCTGTGCTTCATCAAAATTGAACCGCCCCGTATCCATAATTTTGTCGATATCCACTTGTGCGAGGGTGGTTTCAATAATTTCAGCGCTGGCATTTAAACTACGGATAATGGCTTGGACGGTATTGCGTTCATCTTCGGATACCAGATCGGTTTTGTTCAGAATGATGATATTGGCAAATTCAATCTGCTCTACCAATAAATCAACCAGCGTGCGCTCATCCTCCTCGCCCAGGCTTTCGTCGCCGTCACGTAGGAAATCGGTGGAGCTGTAATTCTTTACAAGGTTTGCAGCATCGACAACCGTAACCATTGTATCCAGCCTTGCAACATCAGACAGGCTTTTGCCATTTTCATCACGGAAATCAAACGTTGCGGCAACGGGTAAAGGTTCTGCAATGCCAGTACTTTCAATCAGCAGGTAATCATACTTTCCTTCACTCGCAAGAGCCTCTACTTGCTCCAGCAAGTCTTCACGTAACGTGCAGCAAATGCATCCGTTGCTCATTTCCACCAGTTTTTCTTCGGTGCGGGATAAATTGGCGCCGCCATATTCTACAAGATCCGCATCAATGTTGACTTCGCTCATATCATTGACAATCACGGCAACTTTCTTACCTGATCGATTATTTAGAACATGGTTCAAAAGTGTTGTTTTTCCGGCTCCCAAAAATCCGGACAGCACGGTTACGGGGAGTTTATCGCTTGCTTTAGGCATAACAGATGATCTTCATTTGCTGTTGTTGTGTTATAATATAACAGTACATAGCATGAAGCTTCTAAATTGCAAGTCAGAAAAACCGAGAAAGCAGTCGCTTTGTTTCGTCTGTTACATCTGTGTAAGAGGGGCAGAGGAAAATCTTGTGGGAGTAAATGGTGCCGGATGAGAGATTTGAACTCCCGACCTTTCGATTACAAATCGACTGCACTACCGCTGTGCTAATCCGGCATTCTTAACGAACTATACTTACTATAATGTTCGGTTTCGAATTTCAAGAATTTATTTTCACAATTATCACAAAATTAACCCTCAAATTGTACAAATAGTGGTGTTCTTGTATTATCATGGATAGAGGAGCGTTCTTAAACAGACTGCAACGCATAATTTTTCGAGGTTTTTTTGGCAAAAGAAGGTGACCATTCAACTGATGCGGCCATAGGTTGGTTAATTATTGCCTGTGTTATTGGGGCGATGCTGTATGCCCTATGGTGGATTTTCGAAACGGAAATTAAAAACGCTATCCGCTGGTTTCGCTATGCCCAGATATGGATTATCGAGAAGGTTCTGGCGTTCTGGAAGTTCCTGAACAGTATAATTGGTCGCGACCCCGGCAATACGATCATTCCACATAAAGGGCAGGAGCTCGAGTTCGAGGCATATTACCCCCTTATCCCGAATGTTCCGGCGAGTCAGATTGATGCCGATGTCCTAATGGTAACATCTGCCATGGCGATGGAGCCGATGAAATACATCTTTACGGCCATTATTGGCTGGATGGCGTATTGGGCGCTTACGAAGGGGCCGAAAACGCATTTCCGGCGTAAGCTTGGTCTTGATGGGTTGATTAGGGTGCAGTCAAAGATTTTTCCGGTTGTTGCGCCGGTTGTTGATTTTAACCCGTCGAAAATGCCGTTCCGTGCACCGGGCTCGCCGGTTCCGGCGGAGCTTCCGATTTTTTCCGAGGCGCTGGACCCTGAAGAATGGGTGGCCTACAACGAAATTCCGATGCCGGATGGAAAAATGGATGAATCCGCAATGTGGAAGGCCTTTGCAAAGCAGCTGGGCCCCCCATGGCGAGGGTATAAGAAAATGCAGCCTTATCGCCAGGTGATACTGGCGGCATTTTGTCTGAAGGCCGCACGGAAACGCTCCGAATCAGATGATATACTTGGCCGCGTTGCCATGTGCTGGGACCATAAATCGGGATTGCAGCTAAATAGGGACCGCAGTCTTTTGAAGGATTGCCGCAAAATCCTAGCGGATGAGGGGATAAGCGGTAAGACCCTTCAATTCTGTAACCAGCATGCGTGGGAAAATACCGCCATGTTACGTGCCCTTCAACACGCGCGTGAGCAGGGCGGGGTGCTTGCGCCCGCGACATTTATCTGGCTGCGCGCATTTGATCGGCGTTTGTGGTATCCCCTGAATAATCTGGGTCGCCATGCCTATCATATGGAGGCATTAGGCGCGATGGCGCATTACCGGATTGAAAAAACGGTTGAAAGACCGGTGCCGAAACCCTATCTCGATGACTGTATTAAAACAACGCGTCAATATATCGAGAATGAAAAGTCCCGACCAATCCCCGCTTTGGACTATGGGGAGGGGAATAAACGTGCTATTAAAAAACCAGTGTGATCAATCTGAAGAGGCGACCGTCTATGGTATTGAAGTCTATTGAAAATATGTTTAATCCGAATAAACCGAAGGCCACCGTACAAAACGGTACGCTTGTCCTTTCGCTTCCGAATGCCAAAAACCCGGTTGTCTGGCGTCTGAATATGGGGCAGGTCGAAACCGCGGCGATCGAAGTGCGGGAGGACCGAGCAAAAGGTTTCAAGCTGGTTTTAAAAAACACAGAAACGGATGTGCAGGATATTGCGCCATTTGATTCGAAGGATGAGGCATTAAAGGCGCTGCGTGCCGTTATGTCGGCCGTTGAAAACGTGTCCCATCAATCCTTTGCGGGGGAGCAGGATAATGCGTCACGCAAATCATCATCCGGACAAAAACAATCCGGCGGTTGGGGCGTTCTTATTTTTGGATTGGTGCTGATTATGATCGTAATGTACGGTTTCTTTGCGTTATCGCCGCAGCCAACCGTTAATTCCGGCGGCGGGGCATTGCCGTCATCGGCGACCAATTTCAATACTGGGGCTTCATCTTCATCCTCGACAGGAAAACCCCTTTCCGCCGAAGATTTTCTTAGAAGCCGGTAAGTTACCGACATACCGGTAAAAAGCGATTAAATTTTAACCATATATCAAACTTCGCTATACTATACTGGTAGTGATTTGATTTAAAATGGGCCCTCCATGGCAGTAGATGTAAGAAATCGCGAATTTAAACACAGGGATCTCCTTCGGGATACGCGTCCGACGTACCAGAAAATTATGGGTTGGGCGTCGAAGCCGACGCAATCAGCATCCGTGTTTCTGTGCTTTGCCGGTTCTTATTACATCTTTGATTTTGCGGTCTATATTGCCGATATCATATTTTTGTTTGCGTGGTTGTTTTTTTACTATCTGGATAAGGTAGTTGATAAGACGTTGCC
>JAUICS010000338.1 GCA_030427765.1 Alphaproteobacteria bacterium | reverse complement strand
AACTTTAAGTGCTGTATATTGTCATGAATTTGGTGATCGTTATGACATTGACGCAACAAGACATACTAAGTGCAATTCCTCTTTTCGGTTATCACAGCGCCGATTACGGTAGACGTGTTTGCAAACAATTCGATGATGCATCTCGTCGATATGCGAAATCCCGTACGGCCCGCGAGAATGTTTTACAAAAACATTTCCAGCCCTATATTTTTCGTGATTGGTTAGGCGCAGAGGGTGTTACGGAACATACCCGTTCATTGGCAGAAGAGAGTATTCTCAACGCAAACGATATGATTCAAGACCGAATGACACACTTACCACGTTATTTACTGATGATTACAGTTGCCGCTGGTTTTGGCACAGGGCTTCTGACTTATGCAATGGGTGGCGACATCACATACGAACACTACCAATTTGTTAAAAATGTGATGACATATGGTTCTTTATCGTCTCTTGTTGTGCTCGGTTTTAACTATTTACTGGCTGATCGTAACATGATTCGGGATGCAGATGTGATCAATCATTTTTACGAAGTTGAGGGCGAACTTGCTGCCGTAATCAAAAAAGTTAATCGATACAATGGTCGTGATGCAGGTATCTTTATTGAGAATAAGGCGCTTTCATCACGTCTTGCGGCAACAGGATATCAAACAGAAGACTGGGAAATTGGCGATCGCGCTGTTCTTCGTTACTCCCGCTAATATTTTTGTCAAATATCTTTGTTTTTGTAAAATGTCATTGACATATGTTTCGTGGGGTATTTTTATTATCCTCGATTATAAAAAATACATAATATTATAAATGTTTAGGAGAGTAAGTTATGGTTTGGGAATTGGTGGCTTTGGCGGCTGGTGATCATATGGGCCGTGAACGCGCAAAAGTGGCTGCGGCGGCAAACAACCCTGTTGGTCTGGCAATACGTTTTAATCAATTGTCTAAACAATTGGAAGAGTTAGAACCTAAGATTGATATCGAAGCCGTTAAGAAACAGGTAGATGAGCAATCTAAAGGGCATAATGCGTATTTTATGGCATCTATGTTTGGTATTGTAGGTTCGATTTGTGGTGGTTTATTTGGTGCTATGCTTATGCAGGAACCAATTTTATTTGTTCCAATTGCGGTAATCGGAATCTTAGGCTCGCTCGTTTTGGCGCATATGTCAGATATTCGTGATCCGAACAAATTGATGAAGTCACTTTCACAAGGTTTGAGTGATGTTCGCAGTGATTACATGGACGTCGCACGAAAGCTAAATAAGTTTTCTATGGCCGAAAATCCGATCGTAAGTTTCTTCAACATCGGTGATGCGGATAAAACATACCCCGCTGATGTGAACGAATTCAAATGGGAAAATGGCTTACGTGCCGAGGTACATTACACGCCGTCTGTATAGGTGTTTCAATTAGGCGGCCAAAGTAGGAAAGTCGTGATCAATTCCGATGGTATTATCGACAAATCCATCTGCCTGTGTCCATAAATCATTAATGAGCTGCTCTGGATGTTGCCAGTCTCCTGAGACAATCCAATTCGCCAATACGGTTTCTGTGTCTGGATAGCTTATTTTATGACCTGGTGGTTTTTGAAGCCATTCTGAAACCGCACGCTTATCCAGACTTTCCATCATATCACCAAGGCCGAGCTCAACCAGGGCTTGGCCGTTTGACGCCTGTTCCGGCTGGTTGTCAAGTGGCTTTACAAGGATTTTCAGGCCAAGATGCAGGGCCTCAGTCTGTGACATAAATCCGGCATTGGCAATAAACCCTGCTGCATCTGCCATATCTGTCTTGAACATTTTTGAAGGCTTCCGAAGTTTAAGATGTCCGCGGTCATAATCTTCGTTTACGTCGGGATGGTAAATCATAAAATCGTAATCTGTGAAATCTTCCAGCAGCCGCGTAACTTGCTCCAAAGGTTCCATATTCAGATAAACCAAAATCTTGCGCGGGTTTTTATCGTTATTCTCCGGCGGTCTGGTGAAAATTGGCGGTAAAATAGGTTGATGGAAATGATGCCAATGAATACCCAGAGGTATATCCGTAGGTGCAAAGCTTTGCATGGCAAAATTAAACAGGCGGTTATGACCTTTTCCCTTTGGAACGTCATGTTTGAAGGCGTAATGATGGGCGACGCCAATGCTTGGAAGGCCTTTTATACGTGCGGCCCATGCGGTGATGGGCTCATAATCTGTTACAACAACATCATATTTACTTAAATCAAGCGTGAGAATATCCCATAAAAGTTTTAGAGGATTGTTTTGGAGCAATGTTTTTATGTGGCTAACACCACCTTTTTCATTGAAATAAAAACGTAGTCCGAAACGTGTCAGGAAATTTCCAAACACACCCATATTGTACATATCATTACGGTCGCGTCCCGAGAATAAAAAATCAACCTTTGCACCGGCTCGTTGCAATGCCGGGCCCAAAACGCGGGCACGTGATGTATGGCCGCCACCAACGGC
>JAUICS010000337.1 GCA_030427765.1 Alphaproteobacteria bacterium | reverse complement strand
TTCTTGTTGCGGAGGATCATCCTTTTAATCAGGAGTTTATAAAGAAAGTATTGGCGCGGCTAGGTTTTCGCAATGTTGATCTGGCCGAAGACGGGTTAAGTGCGTTTACGATGATTGATAAAAATGGTTATGACGTTATCTTGATGGATTGTCAGATGCCCCGTTTAAGCGGGTATGAAACAACGAAGCGTATCCGGAATTTACCGCATGATAAGGGGCGTAACATTCCGATTATCGCCGTGACGGCAAATGCGATGCTGGGTGAGCGCGAAAAATGCCTCCAGGCCGGTATGAATGATTATGTCAGTAAGCCGATTAATACGAAACAATTGAAAACGGCGCTAAGTCGATGGATTGCATTTCCATCCGATGATGTGAAGCATCAGCAGGCGCAGGTTAAGTTCGTAAAAACTGTCGCTCCTGTGGATTTGGAGCGATTAGAAGATTTTTCGGATGGTGACATCATGGTCAAAAAGGAACTTGTGAATTTGTTCGTTCAGCAATCGGAGTCGAATATTCATGACTTAAAGGCCGCGTGTACAGGCGGCCAGCATAAGCAGTGGTGTGAAACCGCGCATATGTTGAAAGGTGCTGCGGCGAATATGGGTGCGGAAAAACTGCGGACGCTTTGTGAAATTGCACAAAACATGAAAACGGCTGCGGATGAGCAGAGGGAAGATGTGCTCGCTGATATTATCGCGGAATACGAAGGTGTGAAAACCTATATTAACAAACATGTTTAATGCGATTACAGCTCGGCAAGTGGATCATACCAGTGTTTGAGCATTCCGGCTTTTTGGCGGCTGTGGTCATTAAATGGCCGTTTTAATTTGCCGTTAAAATAAACCTGCACCATGTCCTGCCATGTTGTTTCAATATCCTTGCCGTAGAATTTACACCATGCATCGTACCAATCGGTTCCGGCCTTTACATGGGTGATTTCATCATCATGGATAATCTGGAATAGCTCCGCAGTGTTGTGATCACCCTGTTTTTTCATTTGGTCGATCAAACCGGGTGTAACGTCCAGACCCCGTGCCTCCAGAACCATTGGCACAATGGCAAGGCGGGCCGCAAAATCCTCCGCTGTGCGCTCCGCCGATTCCCACAATCCATCATGGGCGGGCAAATCACCATATGCGGCATTAAAATCCTTTAGACGGCCAGACAGCATAAGGAAGTGTTTGGCCTCATCATCCGCGACTTTGCACCAGTCATCAAAAAATGGTTTTGGTAATGTGAATTCGTTATCCGATGTAACATTTTGCCATGCGTAATGGGCAAATCGGGCCATGATGTCCCAAGCCAGATCAATGGCGTTCAATTCGATATGGGCAAGGGCGTGAAGCAAGGCAATCTTTGTTTTGTCCGATCCGGCCTTACCGCGTTTTGGCATATTGCTTGGGTGCAGTAGTTCCGGTTTGTCAGGGCGTGCCGGACGATCCGGCAAATCGACATGGCCAATCAGATCAATGGTGCCTGCACGCCAGTTTTTAACATGCTCACGAGTAAGGTTTGCTTTTTCAATTGGTGATGCGGTTGTTAAAACGTCATAAGCCGCATCCGATAATGTCATCGGCATTTTCTAAACTGTAGATAATATTGCTAATTACTTACTGGCCTGTGGTTGTTCCACCTGCCGTGTAGAGACAGATTTATCAGTTTCTTCCGCCTGTTGCCAAGTGATAAATCCCTTAACCATCATGATAATCAGGACCGAGTTATAAAGAATAAATCCGTATTGCGTGGATATGACCGCGACGGATAATCCGCAAAAACAAGCGAGGGTACTGAGAAGGAAGCCCCAGTGATTACGGCATGTCAGCAAGTATGTGCCGGACATTCCAAATAAAAATGCCATCCAGTCCAGACCGAAATACTGATTAAATGAATCGATAATTGTGTCAAACATGCCGAACCTCTTCTCGCGTTGCTAACCCGACATTACACGGAAATTATGAAAAGAATGTTAAGATTTATGAACGTAAAAAAAGCCCGGTCCGATTTATGTTCGGGCCGGGCTCCGGGGGGTATCGCCTGCCTGTGGGGTTTGGGTTCACGGTTAGGGAGGGTCGGCAGGCGGTTTCAATTGCTATCGAAGTTCGACCATGCTTAATGTCTTTCCCCGGTTAAGTATAAAAGTGCAAATTCTTTTGCTTTTCTTTTGGTTATACTGTTGCGATAATTGTGCCAAACACAGTTATTGTGTTTTTCTTTTATTTATCAGTAGTTTATTATATTCGTTGATATGGAATGTGGAAAAGTCTGTGTGTGAACATGTGGTGAATTTTACCTAGCGGGCGGCAGAAAATTCCATATCGGGGGGAAAGAGATGTCCAGTGACCAAATCCGGTTACCAAAATCCAACTGGCAAAATCCAACTGGCAAAATAAGGTCGTTCACCTTTTCATGGGAATGTTTATACGATAAGATAAACGCCTGATTTAAATAAAATAAGATTAGTATT
>JAUICS010000336.1 GCA_030427765.1 Alphaproteobacteria bacterium | reverse complement strand
ACCAACAGATGTCGCGAAGTAATTTGACCGGTTCCATTTCAGCAATGTTTCATAATTATTATATGCGAGATAGGTTTCTCCGGACGGCCCATCAGGCTGTACCAGATAGGCACGCATACCATCGGCAACCGGAATTGGACTCCCGTTCACCTGCATAACACCCATTGCATGCCAATCGTTGAGTGACTTCTTGACATCCTTATCGATCAAAGCAACCGAAAAATTGGCTGGGAGTTTTACACGGCGCCCCCAACGTTCATCCCCTTTCCACCCACTTTTCGACAGGTAGTTTGCAGAGGATGCAAATATATCGGCATGGTTATTCCAGATATCACGGCGCCCATCACCATCATGATCAACCGCCAATCTGGAAAAACTAGACGGCATAAACTGGTTCTGCCCCATGGCACCGGCCCATGATCCTTTCATATCCTTCAAAGGAATATGTCCCTGATCCAATATTTTTAGAGCCGTCATCAATTCCTTACGAAAAAACTCACCACGGCGACCATCATAGGCCAGTGTCGCAAGCGCAGGCACAATATCAAATCCGCCGGTAAAAGAACCATAGCTGGTTTCAATCCCCCAAAGGGCAACAATGAATTGCGGCTGCACATTATATTTCTGTGATACTTCGTCCAGAATATCGCGGTGGCGTGCCATCATCTGTCGCCCTTTATCTATTCTGGTTTGGGATAATATCCGTTTCTTATACTGGGAAAACGTTATTGTCTTTTCAGGCTGCTTCTGATCAAGCTCAATCACCCGCTCAATCGGCGATATATTTGATAGTGCCGCGTTTACCGTTGCGGTGGATATCCCCTCCTCAATCGCATCGGCACGAAGCTGACTCAACCAATAATCGAAGCGTTCATCCGCATAGGCGGAATTACCGATAAAACAAAAAATAAAAAGAAGACAAAATAATCTAGCAAGCGGCAGGTGTGTATCCATTATCGTCCTGTGACTTTGGTGGCGGTAAAAATGTTTTGGTTCTTTTGAATAGATTATAGGCATACAGTCCAATCCATTCCTTCATTCCAATATCTAATGTAGTAAGTTCCCGCATAACGTCAAAACTTTCCGGTAAAAAACGCACAACTTGTTTTGTTTTATGATCTGTCGGATATGGTATGACCGGCCAGTCAAATGTGCAGAACACCGCCACGGCCCGCGGCATATGAAACGCGGAGGTAACAAGAAGCCAGCGTTCATTTTTTTGCGGAGCGATAAGTTCCTTCGAGTACGCAACATTTTCATACGTATTGCGTGATTTATCCTCAAACGTTACCCGGTTTACGTCCAAACCGCTTTGTTCAAAAAAGTAGTACGCAATATCGGACTCTTTGACATTTTGATATAGCAGACTTCCCGAACCGCCGCTGAATACAAGCTTCGTCTCCGGAAACTTTCTGGCAAGCGCCAAAAATTGCGTTACGCGTGAACCGGAATGGTTAAGGACAGGGTATTTGTATATCGCACTTTTATATTGGTCGATACTGCCGCCCAATACGATAATTCCATCCACCCGCTCCGAAAAATAATCTTGTGTCGGAACGCCATAACGTTTTTCGAGGGCTGCAACCAAATTTGTGCCAATCGGGAATACCGACACAATAATCAGAATAAAACTGACAAACGCAAAAAAACGTGCCGATGTTTTTGACGGGAATACCATGAAAATCATCATTCCTAATAAAAACAACAATATCAGGAAATTAAGTGGCGAAATAATCATCCATATGATTTTTGAGGCGTTAAAGAACATATAATTTAATCTGGAAACGACCCGTTCATATCAAGCAAGATTATATACGGCAACGCAAATAACACAAATGTCACCAGGCATAGGATCCCCATTCCCAAAACATTCCAGTTAGATCGGAATGTATACTCATTGGATTCTTTAATCTGAGTCTTGGTCATCTGATATTTTGATGCAACGATTCCGGCAATCATCGCATATATTGCACCGATAACACCGCTCGGCATACTATCGGGAAGATAAGGTATAAAGACAATCAGCGATATACATAAAAAAATGCCAAGAAATAACGTATTACGGGCATATTCCGCATTATCTAACGCACGGAAATTTTTCCACAGCGGGTAAACAACGGCAAGCGGCCCACCAAAAAACGCCATAACACCAGCCTGCGTAGGGCTATATAATTTTTTAACATCACCTGTTTTTTCAGGGCCAGCTTTTTCAAGATTTGAATTTTCGTCTGTCTGGGAAGTGCTATCATCTGTCATATAGTGATGATACTTGCCCATACACATTATTCAAATAAAAAACGTGTTTATTTACATTAACGAAAACAACATCAATTTTTTCTCTTGAATTTCCTCTCTTGAATTTCGAGACAGAGGCATATATACATATGATCTTTAATTCACGCTTTTATCATTTTAGCATTAGGAGAGATGGCAGAGCGGTTGAATGCACCGGTCTTGAAAACCGGCAAGGGTGCAAGCCCTTCCAGGGTTCGAATCCC
>JAUICS010000013.1 GCA_030427765.1 Alphaproteobacteria bacterium | reverse complement strand
CAAAATTACTGGCAGAAGCCCTCAATATTGACTATGCTTTCTTTGACGCAAAACATAATCCGGCAATAGAAAATGACGATGCGTTTCGTATTCTTGTTGATTTGGTATATGCCGGATGCAATGTTCAAAAGCCCGAACCACAGGAAGTTCTGGCCAGATAAAAAATAAATAATCGTTGCCCAGGTAAAAATGATCGCGTCCCGAGGCAGCGGCATAATAAACTTAAATGGGGAACATGGGAGACGATATACATAAGGATTGCGACCGGTATCAAACAGCCGTTCATTTGCCAGGTGGTGGTGCCGATGGCGTATATTCGCTGGAAAAACTTCTTTTCTTATATGATCTTGCATATGAAATTACAGGAACGCGCTATCAGCTAACCGATTTATTCACCATCTGGAATGCCGCTTCCGTTGGAATTATTCATACGGTTGCCCTTACAGCCGGGATGGACCCTCATGACTATGCCGAGAAATTCTACAAATATGCGCCGGAATATATTCCATTTGCCCGTTACCATTATTCAAAAAATATGGGTCTGCATTTCTACAACGCGACAATCGGCCGTTTGATTACCGGCCACATCAGTCCCGCCCTGTTTGACCGGACACGCAAAGGTGAAATTCTAGAAATGTTTTTCGGTGACAAGACACTCTCTGATTTGAAGGGTACGGTCCTGATTACCACACATACAATCCACCCGCATCATCAACCTTTCCCGTTTTATAAGGTCGATGATGATTTATTGACCGAGGAACTGGAATGGCTATCCCCGGCAAACCGTGACAAAACAATACCGCTTTCGGAAATCTGCAAAATGGGAACCGCGGTTCCCACGATATTTAAAAGCGTATTTTCAGAGGCCACGGGCTCTACCCATTATGACGGTGCCCATGTTGAACTCAGCGAACTTATTTTTACTATGAAGCTGGCCGGACGTTTAAATCCCGACGTTGCCGATAAAATTCATTACACATTTGTTGGAAACGGCGTATCAACAGAGCCCATGGAAAAAACGATCTGGGATTCAATGACGCCATTACAATTTATTACAGACGGCGTTCTGACCAAACGTGTACCGCAGGCATCCACCCGTTTTGCCTTATTCGAAGGTATGCGTGAATTACTTGGCGAAGAAAACGTAATGATTTGGAACGAACCATTAACACCGCCCGCGAATGCAAAACCCGGTAAAGACTGGCCGACATTGGATGTGTTCGACACACGGGCGGAGCAACTCGAACTGCGCCGTAAAGTGGCGCGGCATATGTTTGCCAAACCGGAAGTGCGTGACCGTGCCATAGAACTTGTTAAATTCCTGATTGCTCAGCACCACATACGTGAAGGCACACCCATTCCGGACGTATGTAAGGAATATTTTTGCCAACCTGTTCATGGTATGATTTCACCGATCACGACCGCCGATATTGCCCTGAACGATGCACCGGAGCCATCCAACGATGACGTTGATCCGGCGGCAACACCAGATACAACTCAGGACGTGGCGCAAGACCCCACAACACCAAAATAACAGCTTTTAGGCAACTTTGCGTGCTTCACCTTGCAATGCACTGCATGCTTTTTGAATACGTGTACATGCATCTTCCAGAAGCTCGGTCGCCGTCGCATAGGAAATGCGGAAATAAGGAGATAAACCAAACGCCTCACCCTGCACACATGCAACACCGGCATCTTCCAAAAGATACGTAACAAAGTCTTCATCAGTCTTCAATACCTTGCCAGATGGTGTTTGTTTTCCGATACACCCTTCGCAAGACGCGTACACATAAAACGCGCCTTCCGGCACAGGACAGCGGATACCATCGGCATCATTCAACATTTTTACAACCAAATCACGACGTTCCTTAAATGTATCGTTACGTTCTTTCAAGAAACTGTGATCACCGTTCAGACCGGCCAAGGCCGCTTCTTGTGAAATCGATGAGGGATTTGATGTACTTTGTGATTGGACCTTGGCAATCGCCTTAATCAATTCTTTTGGACCAGCGGCATAACCGATACGCCAACCTGTCATCGCATATGATTTCGATACGCCGTTCACCGTCAATGTACGGCCATACAATTTTGGTTCCACCTGCGCCGGTGTTACAAATTCGAAACCATCATAGACAATATGTTCGTACATATCATCGGACATCACCCACACATGTTCATGCTTTAGCAACACATCCGTAAGGGCCTTCATTTCATCACGTGAATATCCTGCACCTGTCGGGTTGCTTGGTGAATTCAGGATCAGCCATTTTGTTTTTGGCGAAATAGCCTTCTCAAGATCCGCCGGTTGAAGTTTATAATTATTTGCCTCCGAACATTCGACAAACACCGGTGTTCCCTCGGCCAACAATGTCATATCCGGATAGGACACCCAGTACGGCGCCGGAATAATAACTTCATCACCCGGATTAAGGGACGCCATAAGCGCGTTATATAAAACCTGCTTGCCGCCTGTACCGACCGTTACCTGATCACGTGTGTATTCAAGATCATTATCACGTTTAAACTTTGCGATGATGGCATCCTTCAGCGCCGGTGTACCGTCAACGGCCGTATATTTTGTCTTGCCATCTTTCATGGCCGCAAGTGCCGCATCCTTGATATGCTCAGGCGTATCAAAATCAGGCTCACCCGCACCCAAACCAATAACATCCTTACCGGCTGCTTTTAATTCAGCGGCCTTTGTCGTTACGGCAATTGTCGGGGAAGGTTTAATACGTCCTAAACGTGCGGCTAAAATGCTCATATCTCGTCATCCTTTTCTGAGGTTCATTCTAAATATTCATAATCCGTAAATACTGAAAAATAAACACTAAAATACGATTTTTACGCTTGATGAAATTGAGAATCATTCTTATATTTAAGCCTAATTAATAATGACTCTCATTATCGTTTACATAAAGAAAGTATTCTATGTTACACAATGATGCGCTTATCAAAGTCGCCGCAAACTACCTTGTTGACCGGAGTGACCGCGGACATGAAACCGACCTCAAACTTCATGGAAATGATCCGATTGAGGTTATCGACACAACGCGCAATGAATTGCACAAACGCGGCCTGAGCCATGCAATGACAGAATCGGTTTTACAAAGCCTGTGTCACTTTGTTGCTAGTGAGGGCTTGAAGTACACAAACAAAAAACATCCTGCACAAATGTACGTACGTGTCGTTGTAACGGATAAAAAACCGGGAGACCTGCCGGAATTTAAATCATTTCACATGATAGCCGTAAACGGCGAGCATAAATCCGACCTCGGATCATCCAGTGTAACGATGAAATACACAATTGACGGGACGGTATCGTCCGCATCCGATGAAATTGATGCGTTTATGTTCACGGAACTGCAAAAGGAAAAGAACCTGCTCATCTTTTTCGGTGATATGGTTGGCATAGGGACAAATGGCGCAGATATCGATCAGACAATGGAGGCGACCACCCCCGGTATAGATGGCGCGGGCGGAATGGGCAGTGCGGAAGAAGTGGAAATTCCGGAAACGTTGCAAGGCGTTGATAAGCAAAGCGCAGACATTATGGTGGTTCTTGAGGACATTGAAACGGCAAAACAGGCGATTGAGGCCGGTGATACAGATATATCGGCAATTGATATATCTGCTCTTGTTAAAAAAGCGGCTGATATGATTGATACGGCGGTTAAGGATGGAACGGCATCTCCCGCTCTGGCGTCAACCGTTATTGCCGAAATCGGTGATCTTGGCCAGACCATATCGGCGTCGGACATGAAGGCCACGGACATATCGGCGACCATACAAACCATCGAAACATCATTTGAAACACTTACCGCCGACACCGGAACCGCCGCGCCACAAATTGCAGGTACTATCGCCACGGCAGTGGAAAGCGCAACCGCACAAGTTCATCTATCACCCGCGGATTCTATTACGGTCGCAACGGAGGTAATAAGCGCCATTCAGGATGTTATTGCCAACCCGCCAGATGGCGTTGAACCGGCAACACTCGATAATTTATCATCTGCATTAAAAGTGGGTGATACATCCGCCGTTCTGCAAGTCATCGCAGATGCACCGCAGGTTATTTCAAATATGCCAACAGACATACAAGTTGATTTGGGCAGTGCGGTTGTGGCAACCGAAGTCACATTCGCCGACCTAAGCTCCGCCAGCACAGAAGTCGCTGCAAAAATTGAGTCTGGCGAAATATCAATTGATTCAAGAACGCCCCCAGCGGAAACAATTGTAGATACAGTGACGGCAGACGGCGCGAAAGCAAACACAGGAGCACAAGTAGTAACCGCGAATGCAGGTGATGCAGGCATAAACGCAATCACCACCGACGGCATTGCCGCCGACGCACCATCTGTGGAGAAGGCCGTTGTCGCAAAGATTAAGGAAGCCGTTGAGGCAGGTGACAAGGTAGGACTGGCCAATATTGTCACAACAACACCAAACATTGTTGAAAACATGCCTGAATCGGTTGCTGGGCCTGTGAAACAGGTACAGTCCGTTATTCAAACACAGGATGGCGGCACGGCCGAAAACATCATGTCGAATAATGGCATCAAACAAGATGCCCCCGCCAATACACAAATTAAACCTGAAGTGATCGAACAAGCCGTTGCGGCAAAAGCAGATGTTGTAAAAACGGTTGAGGCAATTAAAGAAGCTGCACAAGCAAAGACTGATCCAGTACAAAAACAGACATTGGAAAAAATTGCCACGCAAGAAGAAAGCGCTGTAGAAGCCGTTCTGCAGGAAGCGCAAGGATTTGATACGGACAGTAAACAAGGCGTAGTAAAAGTTGAGGCCGCCGAGATTAAAGACCCGGTTGATCCATGTAGTGGGTGCGGTGGCGATTGTTCCAAATGTTTTCGAAACGCATCACATGGCATGACTGTCGCCGACATGGTTGCGCAATCCGTATCCGAAATGGGTTTTGCGGAAGACATGACGGCAAATAGTAACACGGCAACAACAGAAATTGCCGCGGCCACTGGGATCGGTGACACGTCCACAAGTGGATCTGTAACCATAGAAGCCGCTGAAATCAGAGACCCTGTAGATCCATGCAGTGGGTGCGGCGGAGATTGCTCAAAATGTTTTAAGAACACGGCACAAGGTATGACCGTCGCCGATATGGTCGCACAATCCGTATCCGAAATGGGCTTTGACGATCAATCGTCCGACAATGATAACGTACGCTATGACATGCCGAAGGTTGGCTAGGCTATAACCGTATTATAGCCGCTCCAAAATATATAAAAACCGCCCAAACAGTGGGTGGTTTTTATTGTTCTGTATCATAATGCCAAACTTAGCGAACAAGCTGCTGGCCGCTAAATGTATGGGATTGCTGTACCGCGCCGCCTTTTTTCTCAAGCGTATCAACGGTAAGTGTTCCGAACTGAAGCCCTTGTGTCTGGTTTGCCGGGGCACGTTTAAACACGGCCTGCAAAACACCAGACACCATCGGAAATGTTACCGTCTGCGCCAATTGGCACGGACCGCAAGCGCCCACAACAGATACGCGGGCGTTCAATTTACCATCTTCGACCTTAAGCTCCGTAAATTCATACTCGGCCTCATGACCTGGTTGACCGAATTGTGTTTTGCCAAGTGCCTCTGCAAATTTATCTTTTGCAAAGCCTTTTGCTTGCTCATATTTATCTTTACCAATTCCAAACATTTTATACCCTTTTAACCTTAGTTAAGAATGATTTGCATTAGCATTATTACATTCCAAACATGATGTAAAGGGATTAAATGCGAATAGTTATCATTTTTATTTTTATAAAAATGTATTAGGCAATTTTACGCGCGTCTTCGTTTCTATCAGATGCATTTGCGGCATTTTCCAAACGGCCCAGCGCAATGCGGTTTGCCGCTTCAAATGTTGTTTCCGCCCGGCGTTCCGCAGTTGTATATATTGTATGCAAACTATCTTCCAAACCATTAACCTGACGTAAGGCCTGAAGCTTATCATCATGATAAACCGCGATAACACCGCCGGCATTAATCACGTAATCCGGCGCATACAAAATACCTTTATCACGAAGTTTTCCGGCCATATCTTCGGTCGCAAGCTGGTTATTCGCGGCGCCGGCAATAACGGACGTCTTCATACGATCAATAGTATTGTCGTTTACAATGGCCCCAAGCGCACATGGCGCAAAAACATCCAGCGGCGTATCAATAATCAAACCCGGGTCATCACGTGTCTCGCCCGGTGCCAAAACCTTGGCCCCCAGATCGCGCGAGGCAACAATTAAATTGTCCTGTGAAATATCGGTTACGAACAGCTTCGCACCCTCACGAGACAGATGGCGGCATAGTTTCATACCAACACTGCCAAGCCCCTGAACACCAACGCGAACACCATCAAGCGTATCACGTCCATGCGCATGCTTTACCGCGGCCTTGAGCCCCAAAAATGTTCCCAGTGCGGTATAAGGTGATGGATCACCGCTTTTTACTGCATCAAAGCCAAAACCGTCGACATCGACCGGCCATCCCATCGCGGCCATTTTGTCCATTAACATGGCGTCAGTTTGCTCCATCGGCAAACCAACTAAATAACGTGTTTCTTCGTTAATCACCTGAACCTTGGCTACCGACATACCAACATCTTCCGCAGCAAGATAAGGGATACAGAATTTGGAATTTACAACTTCCAAGAAACGGCCAAAGGCACGCAGTTGGTCTTCGGTCACATCATCCTGATCCGCGGATTTAAGGATAACGGATTTCCCGCCACCAAGGTTTAGCCCTGCGGCGGCATTTTTCATGGTCATACCGTATGACAGGCGTAATACATCTGTTATCGCCGCATTTTCATCAATTGTTCCATCAGCAGTCAGGTATTTCCACGCACGCGTACCGCCCAAAGCAGGGCCAAGCCGTGTATCATGTACGGCGATATAAGCAAGAAGCCCTACATCCGGGTCATTCCCTCTGAAAACGGCTTCGTGTTGTTTAAATTCCGGATGTGTACTGACATCAACCTGTTCGATAACCAGCGCCATGACGTTCTCCCTTATGCTAACAGCTCACGCTTTTATTATTGCTTGTAATTATTATTATATTTTAAAAATAAGTAATAATCTTACATGTATCCTAAAAGATGTCACGCGTGAATGGAAGTAGAAAAACGTCGCTAAGCCTTACTTTCTATTGTGCGCTGAAGCATATCCCATAGCGCAGCCGTAGGATCAACAGGTGATTCTTTGGCAATCTGACGAAGGCCGGTTGGGCTGGTGATATTAATTTCAATCAGGTAATCCCCAATAATATCCAGCCCCGCGAAATAGATACCGTGCTCAACGAGAAAACCGGATACGGCATCGGCAATCCTCTTATCGTGCGCGCTAATATCATGCACCTCTGTGCGGCCACCGGCGGCCATATTTCCACGAATGGAATGCCCCTGCGGAATGCGGACAAGAACCTTATCAAATGGCTGACCGCCAAAAATCAAAACGCGTCTGTCACCTTTTTGAATATCTTCTAAAAACGGCTGCACAACGACAGGGTAGGTTCCATGTTGTGTTTGCATCTCGAAAATCACATCAATATTCGGGTCATCGTGACGACACAGGAAAATCCCCTCCCCACCCATCACGTCTAGCGGCTTCATGATAATGTTCCGGTGTTTTTCCAGAAATGCCATTAATTCGCCCTTATCGGCCGTCACCAAATAATCGGGGATAATGCCCGGAAATAATGTCGCAACCATTTTTTCATTAAAATCACGCAGGGAACGGGGGCTGTTAACGACCAATGCTCCGTGCTTTTCCGCCTCCTCTAGTATATAAGTTGTATGAATGTAACGTTTATCGACCGGCGGATCAGATCGCATATGAATGACATCAAGGTCCTTAAACCACACTTTTTCCTGTGGCCCCCTATCGAACCATGTAACAGGATCATCAAAAAGGGTGACGGGATATCCTAAGCCATATGGTCCCTCTTTGGTCAGGGCCAAATCTTCCTCTAAAAACGTAAACACCTTATAACCGCGGGATTGCGCCTCATGCATGATGGCAAAGGTAGAATCTTTTTTCACATTGATATTTTCTATCGGGTCCATAATCACCCCGATATTTAAAGGTTTATTGCCATTCATAAATCTATCCTTTAATCTTTCCTTTAGCGTTATGGCTTCTATTATAAATATAGGTGCGCATCCAAAATGGAAGCTTTAAAATCAGTTTTTCTGGTCACGTAAAAAAGGACCGACATAATGACACATTCTCCCCTGACAAAAGATGATCTAATTCATGAGCTCGAAAAGGGCTGCAAACCACGTGAAGACTGGCGTATAGGATTAGAGCACGAACTTTTGTCATTTCACAAGGACACCGGCAATGCATTAACCTATGAAGGGCCATCGGGCATACACGCCCTTATGCAGAAAATTGTTAATGATCATGGATGGACGCCTATTTTAGAAAAGGGAAACCCCATCGCCCTGTCAAACGGACCATATCAACTTACGCTTGAACCCGCCGGACAGGTTGAGTTTTCTGGCTCTCCTTTAAATACCCTGTCCGAGATCGAGGCAGAATATAAAGGATTCATTGATGTACTTACAAGCGCCGCCGACGCGCTCGGGATAGGCCTAAAGGGCCTGGGTTTTGCGCCGGAATGGACAAATGATGACATCCACTGGATGCCAAAAACGCGTTACGATGTCATGAAAAAACACATGGAGGCGGTTGGCAATCATGGCGTAGACATGATGGTCCGTACATGCACGGCACAGGTAAACATGGATTTTGACAGTGAAGCCGACATGGTTAAGAAATTTCGTGTTGGCCTTGCGCTGCAGCCACTGACAACCGGATTATTTGCAAACTCGCATATGGCAGAGGGTAAAGATTCAGGATATGCGTCATACCGCATGCATCTTTGGGAAGATGTCGACCCACACCGTACCGGCGCACCCGAATTTGTGTTCGAAGATGGTATGGGTTTTGAACGTTATGTTGATTTTGCACTTGATGTACCAATATTGTTTGCATACCGAAACGGGAAATACATCGATGTGTCCGGACAATCTTTCCGCAGCTTTATAGACGGGAAACTTATCGGTCTTGAGGGCGATATCGCCACAACAGACGATTGGCACGTCCATATTTCAACAATATTCACAGATGTGCGTCTTAAAAAATATTTGGAATTACGCGGCGCCGATAGTGTGTCTCCGGATGATGTAATGGCCCTACCGGCCATGTGGAAAGGCATCTATTACGATCAAGCCGCACTTGATAATGCCTATGATGTTATCAAAAACTGGTCCGGTGAGTATGTTGGAAGACTGCGCGCATCCGCATGTAAAGACGGATTAAATACAGTCATGGACGATGGACGAACATTCCATGATTTCGCACAAGATATTCTGAATATTTCCGCAGATGGATTAGGCCGTATTGAGGATACAGGCGCAGCAGACACATATTTGGCGTTTTTGTACAGTAAACTTGAAAATGCAGAATCCATTGCCAATATTGCATAAAGCAAATATTGTATGTTTAAAGTTTACAGTTATTAGAAATTCAACATAACAAGATTCGGATTAAACATGGCAGCGACACAGAAAGTGGCAACCGTATTTGGTGGTACAGGGTTTATCGGGCGTCAAGTCATCAATCTTTTGGCGGCAGAGGGGATAAGTGTTAAAGTCCCGTCCCGCGCACCGGAAAAGGCATATTTTCTAAGGCCTTGTGGCACGGTTGGCCAGGTTGTTCCGATTTTATGTGACATATATGATCAAAATGCCGTCGACAATGTTATCAAAGGGTCCGATTACGTTGTGAACTGTGTCGGCATTTTGTATGAAAAAGGCAGATCCACATTTAAATCCCTACACACCGACCTTCCTGAACGTATCGCACAAAGCTGTAGTGTAAATGGCGTAAAACGTCTGGTACACATATCATCGCTCGGCGCAGGGAAAAGCAGTTCAAAATATGCAAAGTCAAAAGCCGAGGGTGAGGCAAAAATACGTGCCAATTTTCCGGGTGCGTCCATATTGAAACCTAGTGTTGTCTTTGGGCAGGACGATAATTTCTTCAACATGTTTGCAAAACTGTCTTCTATCATGCCGATGCTGCCATTAATTGGCGGCGGCAAGACAAAATTTCAACCGGTTTATGTTGGTGATGTGGCAAAGGCGGTTATGGCCTGTTTAACCCTACCGTCCACCGGCATACAAAATCCATGCGGCAACACATATGAACTTGGCGGTCCGGAAGTAATTGATTTTAAGGATATTTACGAACGGATTTTCGAACATACACGCCGCCGAAAATCCCTTGTCACCATTCCATGGGGACTGGCGAAAATTCAAGGACGCATTATGGGCATGCTGCCAAAACCATTGTTAACTGCAGACCAGATCGAGTCATTAAAAACGGATAGTATCGTTGCCGATGACGCATTGACCCTGCAAAACCTAAATATTCAACCTACGGGAATGGGCCTCATATTACCGCAATATCTTGGACAATATATTGCGGGCGGACGTTTCCAAATGCATCAGGAACACGCATGATCAAACACATAAAAATATTTAAATTCTTTGTACTAACCATTGCGATAGCAGTCATAAGTCTGTTGGCAAATACTGCATATGTTCGTGCCGAAATGATTGAACGTATTGCCGCCGTTGTGAATGAAGATGTCATTACGTATTCCGAAATTAATGACCGGCTTAACCTTATCCTTGCATCAACAAGCATTGGTGACCGCGCGGAATTGAAGGAACGTTTTCGCGGACAGGTTGTGAGTCAGCTTGTTGATGAACAACTTCGCCTGCAAGAAATTGCAAAAGAAAATATCGAGGTGACGGAAGACGAAATTAAAGACGGCATCTTGTCCCTCGCCGAACGTAACAAAACGTCGTATCAGGGCATCATGTCCCTTCTGGAACAACAACGCATTAATCCGCAAACATTGCGGCGTCAGATACGATCCGAGATCGGATGGTCAAAATATGTCCGTGACGTAATCGGGACACAGGTTCGTATCAGTGATGCAGACGTTAATTCGGAACTTGACCGATTACGCGAAAGTATCGGTAAGGAGCAATATCTTGTTGCAGAAATTTTCCTTCCGGTAGAGGGCAAAGATGACGTAAATGATAAACGTATTCTTGCACAAAAACTATTCTCACAAATGATTGAAAACGGTGCGCCGTTCCAACAAATTGCCGCACAATTTTCACAATCCGCATCTGCCGCAAAAGGCGGTGATCTTGGCTGGATTATCGAAGGTCAACTTAATGAAACCTTGAATGATGTTCTAACGCAGCTGCAAGTTGGGCAGCTTAGCACACCAGTGATGGATGACGACGGATATCATATTTTATTTTTACGTGAAAAACGTGAACTTACCGAAGATACAATGCCATCCGTATTTGCAATACGAACACGCTTGGGGAACGAACGTTTAAACAAACTTGCACAAAAATTTTTGTTTGACCTCAAATCTTCCGCGTTCATCGATTTACGTGTCTGATAACAAACTGGACATAGTTTTACCGCCACTTCGTGACGTTATAGATCGTCACGGACTAAACGCAAAAAAATCACTCGGACAAAACTTCCTGCTTGACCAAAACATCACACGGAAAATTGTAAACCGTGCGGGTGATATAGATGGCCACATCGCCATTGAAATTGGCTCCGGCCCCGGGGGATTGACACGCAGCATTTTAGAGTCATCTGCCAAAAAATGTATTGCCGTAGAGATCGATCCACGTGCCATCAACGCATTACAAGAGCTTAAGCAATCATACCCAAATCGTCTTGAAATTATCGAAGGGGATGCAACAAAAATCGACTGGACCAACATCTTAAACGGTGGGGAACGATACGCATTTCTTGGCAACCTTCCATACAATGTCGCCACACCAATCTTGACGCATATCCTGCATCTTTTGCCGCAGTATAATAATCAAATTTCGTACATGGCCTTCATGTTTCAAAAAGAAGTTGGGCAACGTATTTGTGCAGCAAAAAATACAAAATCCTATGGACGCATCAGCATCATTTCGCAGTGGCTTTGCGATACATCGATACTCTTTAATTTGCCGCCAAGCGCATTTACCCCACCGCCAAAAATTGAATCAAGTGTTGTCCTTTTCAATCCAAAACAACCGCAAGATAGCTGGCCTAAAATACAAACACTCGAACATGTTACGGCCAAGGCATTTTCGCAGCGCCGAAAAATGCTGCGCTCAAGCCTCGCCGAATATCGTGACTATTTGGGCAAAATTGATATTAAAGAAACGACACGCGCGGAAGACATCGATGTCGATACATTCATAAAACTCGCAAAATATATCGAGCAACAAACATGACGTACACATCCATACTTATTACCGGTGCATCGAGCGGTATTGGTGAAGAACTTGCCAAGACATACGCGGCGAATGGCGTTCACCTGACAATAACAGGACGTAATAAAGACCGCCTGAACCACGTGGCGGATGAATGCCGTGCGCGCGGCGCAAGCGTCGTCAGCGACATTCTTGACGTAACGGATAGACGCGGCATTGCCGAATTTATGGAGGATATTGATAACGCGCACCAACTTGATCTCGTGATTGCAAACGCCGGTGTATCTGGCGGCACAGGATCATCCGACGGTGATGTAAAAACGTATGAATTACCTGAACAATGTCGATATATCTTTGACGTTAATCTGACTGGTGTTTTAAACACTCTCGAACCCATCATACCAAAAATGGTCAAACGTGGTCACGGGCATGTTGCGTTGATGAGTTCACTTGCGGGTTATCGCGGCTGGCCCGGTGCGCCATCATACAGCGCGGCCAAAGGCGCAATAAGACTATACGGCGATGCCCTACGGTCATCATTAAAACCATTCGGCGTGAACGTAACGAATATATGCCCAGGTTTTGTAAAATCACGCATGACAGACGCAAATAGTTTTTCCATGCCGTTTTTAATGGATACGGACAAGGCCGCAAAGATAATTATTAATGGTATTCAAAAAAACAAACGCAATATCTGCTTCCCGTGGCAAACGACATTGATTGCCAAAACCATCGGAATACTTCCGCCATGGGTTGTATACCCGCTACTCGAACGCCTGCC
>JAUICS010000012.1 GCA_030427765.1 Alphaproteobacteria bacterium | reverse complement strand
GGCAAGGCACCTAGCATGTTCGTCAGTGCCTCATGCGCCCGATCCATTGACCATAAATTATAATTTTTGGGTTTATATGGAACCGGATTATTTCGGCGGTGCATATCCCCGTAAGATTTCAGCAAGTCATATAAACTGGTTTTGTATGTAATCTGCTGCTGTTGCTTCGGCCGTTCTATGTATCCGCGTTTGAAAACATCACGGCCAATCTGGCGGCAATTTTTAAATTCTTCTGCTGCCTTTTGCATGGCTTCTAACCGTCGTAATTGATACGTCAATGCCGCGGCTACATCCTCGCTACTTGGTTCATCATCTTCTGTGTCCTGTTCGGGGATAAGCAGTTTTGATTTTAAGTAGGTGAGCCACGCCGCCATGACCAGATATTCTGCCGCAAGGTCCAGATTTTTCTTGCGTGTCAGTTCGACAAATTCAAGATATTGATGCACAAGTTGCAAAATCGATATTTGGGCGAGATCAACCTTTTGTGTGCGGGCAAGCTGGAGAAGCAGGTCAATCGGCCCTTCAAATCCATCTAACCTGAGGATAAGCGCATCCAGGGAATCGGCATCATGTGCCGGATCCTTTGGTGGATCTTCCTCAAACGAAGTTTGCTGTGCTGTCGTATCATCAGCCATTTGTTTTAGGCGACTTTCTTTAATTCTGTTTTTTCCAGTCGGACGCAAGCGTCATCCGATAAATGCGGTATGGTTTTTTCAAGCGCAAGCATATCGTCAAATTTTCCAGAGCAATAAAGCGCACAATCCAGACCGGCATGTAATATGGCGCTTGCGCGGCCACATATATCGCCATATTGCGATAATCCGGCCATGTCAAGGTCGTCAGATACCAAAAACCCCGAAAAACCAATGTTTTTGCGTATTATATCCGATGTTATCGAGGCCGATGCCGATGCAGGGTGCGTATTGTCTATTGATTCGTAAATAACATGTGCGCTCATGCCCCATATCCGGTCGGCGTATGGTTTGTGTGCAATATCCCGAAACGGCTTAAAGTCATGCCCAATTAATTCGTCTAAGAGCTCTGTAACGTGCGGCAGGTCATAATGACTATCAACAGTTGCGCGGCCATGCCCCGGCATATGTTTGATGACCGGTACGATACCGTTATCAAGGAAAGTCCGGCAAACACAATCCCCGCATGCTGCAACATCTTCCGCATCGTAACCAAAGGCACGATCACCGATTGCATCGTGTGTATCATCCTGGCGAATATCCAGCACGGGGGCGCAGTTCACATTAATACCGCACCCGTTTAAATCATTCGCAATATTCTGCATCGCTTGTTTCAGCTTATCTGGATTTTGTGACAGGATTTCTGCCGTATCAACTTTATGCCAGTGCGGCGGTTTTAACCGCGCAACGCGTCCGCCTTCCTGATCAATTAGGATTGGGCAATCGCGGCCGATGACCTCTCTAAGGGATGCGGTAAGTGCATTAACCTGTTGCGGCGTATCAATATTGCGTTTGAATAGAATAAAACCGAGTGGATTGAACCGCGCGAACAGGTCTTTCTCATCATCATTAAGAACGGTAGATTCAACAGAAAATAAGCAGGCACGCGGCGGCGTATTGTCGTTAGGGAGCCACGACAAAACATCCTCCATTACCGGCCATGTTTTTAACCGATTTGCATACTGAGTATGCTTTTTCTTTGGTAAACGGACCGGCCTGTAAACGGTGGAACGTTCCTTTTGCGGCCAGATCAATTGTCTGCACACGGAAATCCGAAGTGTTAAATAGCGGGGAATATTTTTTACGCAAACTGGCCCATTCTGCGGATGCGCGTGATTTATCACGGACACTGCTAAGCTGGATGTAATATCCTTCCTGAATGGCTCGTGCAGCTTGTGATCCTGCCGCAGGTTCTGTGCTCGCCGCTTTCTTTAAGACATCCGGTTTTGTCTCCGGCTTCGATGTGACAATTTTGTCACCAATTACGATATTCGGCTTTGGCGCGGTGGCTACATTTTCTTGTTTAGCCGGCTCTTGTTTAGCCGGCGTTTTAGCTGTGGCTTGTTTTGTGTGTTCTGGCTCCGGAATATTATGCGTCTGCTTCGGGAGCCTGCTTAACACAGCCTGTTTTTTTTCTTCTTCGTCGATTTTATCAAGCGGAATGGCGTTAGGGCTACTGGCAACAATATTTTCGATCGGTTTTGGTGTCGGGGGGAAGCTGGATGCCGTGTCATTGTTGTTCGGTGCGGCACGTGATTGTGTGTCCTCGGTAATATCAAACAGGTTTTCAATTTTCCCGTCATCGGCATCACTTTTGAAAATTGTACTGTCCTGATATGGAATATCCATTCCGCCCGGATCATCCGGACGTTTCCGGTATGATATTGGTTCGGCCTTAATTGTAGGGACGTAGGCAACCTTGCTGCTGAATGTCTTTTTAACCGCTTCACCGGTCAGTGACCAAAGACTGTAGGCGATGACAAGCGCAACAAGTATTCCCGCCACATAGCGCAATTTGAATTGCGGCATCGCTACGCGCGGCGTGTCATCTGTATCCTGTGCACGGTTCTGGTATCGTGGGTCATCAAAATTGTCATATTTTTGCATAATGAAATCGTAGAAAATCTTGAGGTGTGAAACAAGTAAAAAGTTATGGAAGGTAAAACCTATCCTCCCAAAAATATATAGGTTTCGTTTTTACTTTGCCCAGCGGTGGAGTTCAAACAGGCGTTCATGTTCCAATATTGCGTACCGGTCGGTCATGCCCGCGATGTAGTCGCAGACAACGCGGGCGCGGTTCATATCGTTTTCTATGCCACCCGCATCCTCGACTTTACGTTGCCAGTTATCGGGCAATAATTTGTAATCATCCAGAAAGACGCCAAACATATCCTTGATGATGGTTTTAACCTTCAGACGTATGCGCTCGACCGTGTAATGACGGTACATACGTTCATAAAGGAATTTACGCATCATTTGCACGGTTTCAAACATCTCGGGCGAGAATTGAACAACCGGCGCGTTATGGTTCACAATATCCTGAATTGTCTGCGGGCCGAGGTCATGAATACGGCGTTCCGTTTCATCAAGAACATCACGCACCATTTTTCCAATCATCTCGCGGATTATTTCCTGCACCAGGATTTTTTCGGATATGTCGGGGTATGTTGTGCGTGTTTTGATAATCAGGTCTTTCATAAGCGGAATGGTTTTCAGGTCCTCAAGCGTAAACATACCGGCCTGCAGCCCGTCTTCAACATCGTGGTTGTTGTATGCAATGTCATCCGCAAGTGCCGCAATTTGCGCCTCGACAGATGCGTAGACGGACAAGTCAAACTTGTTGTCCTTTTGGAATGCATTCAGCGTATATGGCAGTGATGTGTCCGTAATGGGGCCGTTGTGTTTAATAACGCCGGCCAGCGTCTCAATCGTCATGTTCAGGCCGATCCAGCGCGGATATTTATGCTCCAGCACCGTGAGTACACGTAATGACTGGTCATTATGGTCAAATCCGCCGAAATCACTCATACATTCCTGCAAGTAGATCTCTCCGATATGTGCAAACGGCGTGTGTCCCAAATCATGGGCAAGCGCGATGGTTTCGGCCAGATCCTCATTAACCAGAAGGGCGCGTGCCAGACTGCGCGCTATCTGTGATACCTCAAGAGTATGACTAAGACGGGTTCTGTAATGATCGCCCTGATGGTAAACAAATACCTGTGTTTTATATTTCAGGCGGCGAAATGCGCTGCAGTGAATGATACGGTCGCGGTCACGCTGGAAACACGTGCGGGACTGGCTTGCATCTTCCTCATGCAATCGACCGCGGCTTTCCTCGGGATTGGTTGCATAGGCCGTGAGGGGTAAAGCGCAGTAGTTGTATGATGGATTTTGTTTAACAATGCGCTGTGTTGATTCTTGCGAAGCCATGGTAAAACCCAATATAACTTTTATATGCCGTTTAAAATGTAAGTGATTATTGGATATAATACCATGAATATGGACGAAAAGGGCGACGCAAACGCAAATGATGACGCAAATCCACAGGTAACCGTAACGGACAGTACGGTAAAACGTGTTGAGGCGCACCGGACGAAAGAATCTAACGATAAGCTCAATTTGCGGATTGAGGTGCAGGCCGGTGGCTGTTCCGGTTTTGAATATAAATTTTCATTTGATGATGACATTCATGACGATGACGTTGTGTTTGGCGGCGCGGTCGTTATCGATACAATGTCGCTTGGTATGATGGGCGGGGCCAAAATTGATTTTGTCGAAGGCATGATCGGATCGGACTTCAAAATTACAAATCCAAACGCCATGGCGGGTTGTGGCTGCGGCCATTCGTTCACGCTGTAATATACATCAGTGTAATATACATCAGGATTAACATCTATGCGCATTGCATCTTGGAACGTCAATTCAATCAAGGTCCGTAACGGGCATGTTCAGGATTGGCTGCAAAAACACAAACCCGACTTTTTGATGTTGCAGGAACTCAAAGGGATGGATTTTCCAGAAGAGGATTTTCGTGCTATCGGATACGGTTCACATTACGTGAATCAAAAGGCACGTAACGGTGTTGCTACGCTTTATAAATCCGAATGGCACGATGATGTTAAAATGGTGTCGGATAAGCTTGCCGGTGATGATGGGGATGAGGAAGCGCGTTATCTTGAGCTAGCGTTCAAAGACATCACATTGATCAACATATATTTGCCGAATGGCAACCCTGTCGACACAGAAAAATACCCATACAAACTCAAATGGATGGAACGTCTTTACACTCGCGTGAAGGATCTACGGAAAACATCACAATCTTTCCTGATTGGCGGGGATTTTAATGTCATTCCGGCCAATGATGATTGCCATGATCCGCAGGCGTGGCTGGGGGATGCGCTTTTTCGTCCGGAAACGCATGCGGCGTATCGCAAAATACTGAATTTGGGCATGTGTGATGCGTTCCGTGTGAATAACAATCAGGCACAATCGTATACGTTCTGGGATTATCAGGCCGGGGCATGGCAACGCAACGCGGGTATCCGTATCGATCACTTTCTTTTATCGCCGTCATGCGCCGATATGATGGATGGATGCTGGATCGACAAGGAGCCGCGTGCACTCGAAAAACCATCGGACCATACACCGATCGTACTTGATCTAGCGGCATAAAACCCTGTTAACAACTGGCATGTTTGGCGAATCTTGCTGGCAAAAGTAAGTCCGCGTGATTATCATAAATGGATAATTCAAATTAATTTTTTGCCGTAAAACCCGCCAAATAAATCATGAAAAAGACGACTGTACTTCTTGCCCTGTTAATCATTTTCCCGCTTATCACTGCGTGTAACAGCATGCTTCACGGGGTGCGTGATCAATCCGCAAAACGGTTGGCATATAAAAATCACATGTATAAACGCGTTATCGGCGGCGGTTTTTTCAATATTACGGCGTATGAGAGGGTAAACCGTCGAGGCAAACCCGCAACAATATATATTGAGGGCGATGGTCAGGGATTCTTCATGGACCACGATACACCGTTCAATCCGACTCCTGTGAATCCCATCGGGATGCAGCTCGCGGCCGTCGATCAATCTCCGAATGTTATTTATCTTGGTCGTCCTTGCCAGTACACAAGCGATGCGAATACCGAGCGTTGTCCAGAACGATACTGGACAACCCACCGTTATGCGCCGGAGGTTATTGAGGCGTATGAAGATGTTCTGGACCAGCTTCGCCGTTTGCATAGCGTTCCGGCTTTCCATGTCGTTGGTTATGATGGCGGCGGTGCCGTTGCAATGTTACTGGCGGCAAGGCGTAAAGATATTTTGACGGTGCGTACCGTTGCGGGTGTGCTTGACCATGCCGTTATGCGCACACATATGGAACGCGATGCGTTGCTGGGCTCTATGAATCCTGTCAATATCACGCAGCAGCTCAAAAATATTCCGCAGCATCACTTCATAGGCGGACAAGATGATATAACACCGCCATCCGTATTTTTTAGTTATAAACAGGCGATGGGTCCATCAAGATGCATGCGGTACACACTTGTTGAACCAGCCGAACATATTCGCGGCTGGTATGAACGTTGGGACCGATTACTGCGATACCCGGTTGATTGTAGCGCACCACAGGTCGACCCGAATTTGATGCCGACGCTACCGCCAATGAATGTTGCCGAAAAAACTCTTGGCGAAAAAACACTCGGAGGAATGGGCGAGAAAACATTAATGCGTGGTAATGAAAAAACATTCGCGGCGCAGCCGCCGATGAATGTAACGCGCGATACCGAGATGATGAATGAGCAATATAATCCGCAAGTCTTTAATGCACCGATGCAGCAGAATCAATATCCGTTAAGCATTCAGCAGCAGTCAGCACCGATGCAGCAACAATCAATGCCGCAGGCGGCACCAAGCCAACCGGTATTTGCACCGATGTATACAAACGGTCCTATCTCACATGGACCAGGGTATCAGCAGCCGATGACGCAGCAACAGCCAATGGCCGCGCCGCAGGTATCACATCCGCCCCAGTATTAAGCGGTTATGAGTATTAAGCGGTTATGAGTATTAAGCGGTTATGAGTATTATACGGACATAAGTGTTTTAACTTACCATCCAGGATTCGAGGGCGTTTTTCGCGACCTCGTTTGCTTTGGGAAGTTCGTTGATAATACGGCTTAGATCATCCGTATTTTTCGATTTTGCATCACTTTCCAGCTTGGCCGCCATGTCATGTACTTGAATAAGGCCGAAATTGCCGGCCATACCTTTTAATTCATGAGCCGAGCGTGCAATCTGATCAATGTCATTTGTTTTGATAGCTTCGTCAAGACGATCAAGGATTTCAGCCGTTTTATCCCAAAGGCCATCGAGTAATGTGTGCAGTTGCTCCGCATCCATATAATCTTTGAGGCTTTTAAGCATCTCTACATTGAAAATGCCGTCGTTTTCTACATTGTTTGTTGTGGGCGCACTTGCTTCGTCCGCACTTGCTTCGTCCATTGAATCGAGGTCTTTTTCAATATCATCGATAATTGATGTATTGAACGTTCCGGGTGTGCTTTCGTAATCATCATCCAGTTGCAGGGATGGATTCTGTATCATCTCTGTCGTCTTGTCCTCTTCTTCCGGCTCTGGCGGCAAATTATCAAATGTTGTAAAGGCAGGCGTGTTAACATTCCCATTTTCAGGTGTGTGATATTCGACGTTTGAGCCCGGAATTGTATGTTGTGTGTTCTCTGGCGAATCTACGGTTTGTTCTGGCGGTACCTCAGTAGGCATGTTTATCGGCGTTGAAAAATCGTTAGGTGCGCCCATTGACGGCATTGGCGAAGACGCTGATGGAGGGATCGGGGGCGGCGTATCCGTGTTCACGCTATTATCTGTTGGTGTGGCCGCAATATCTGCGGGTAAATCAGTTTCTGCCGGTATATCCGTCGCGACAGTGTTGTGATGTTCGTCATTATGGGCGCCATCATGACCGCCATCATGACCGTCACCCTGGCTTTCAACATGTCCGGTTGTATCGGTGTTGTCATCATCTTCTGTCCGCTTAGGAACTTTACTCAATATTGATTTAAGGGCTTCGGGTTTAACCGGTTTGGCAATGACGCCAATCATTCCGGCTTCGCGGTATTCTTCTTCATCTTCCTCATTCACATTACCTGTCAGGGCGATAACGGGTGTTTCTGCAATTAACGGGTTGGCATTTGATTTAATGCGGCGTGTAACCTCATCCCCGCGCATATTCGGCAATTCGATGTCCATCAAAATGACATCCCAGAATGTATCTTCCGCGCGCTGCAATGCCTCAATCGCCGTTCCAACCGTTTCAACCTTATGGCCGATACGGTTCAGAAGGCCGATCATAACCTTCCTGTTAATTGCGTTATCATCGACCACAAGAATTTTTAGGGATACGTTTTCATCAACTGTTTCCTCCACCTGCGCATCTTCGTATTCCTGCAGGTTTTCGCCACTGCCGAATGCTAGATTGACGGAAAAGAAGAATGTACTGCCCTCATTTTCAACACTGTTTACGGATATGAAACCGCCCATGGCCTGAACAAGGCGCTGTGAAATCGCCAGTCCCAGACCGGTGCCGCCGTATTTACGGGATATGGATTTGTCGGCCTGACTAAACGGGTTAAACAGGTTTGTTTGCGCCTTTTTCGAAATACCGATACCTGTGTCTTCAACGGCGAAATAAAGGCTCGTAAGATTGCTGTTTGTGCGTTCGCCTTCTTCATCAAGGCTACGCAGTTGCAATTTAACCGTGCCGTTTTCTGTGAACTTGATCGCATTACCTGTTAGGTTCAATAAAACCTGCTTTAATCGTTTTGGATCACCTTTTACGAAACGCGGAACCTTGCTTTCGATATCCGATACAAGCTCGGTTGATTTCAGGGCGGCATGACCGCTCATCAGCGTAACAATGCTTCCGATAAGGCGGTGAAGATCAAAGTCGATGGCTTCGAGCTCCATCTTACCGCTTTCGATTTTTTCAAAGTCCAGAATATCATTCAGGAGAGCAAGCATGGCATCGCCGGATTCTTCAATTGTATTGGCGTACTCGCTTTGCTCCTTCGATAATTTACTATCGAGCAACAAGCGCACCATACCCATGATACCTGTCATCGGTGTACGGATTTCATGACTGATCACGGCAAGGAAGGCTGATTTTGCCCGGTTGGCTTCATCCGCCTGTTCCTTTGCAACGCGCATTTCTTCGGTTTGTTCGGACTCACGTTCACGAAGGCGTGCCATCATTTTTCGTTCACGTTCAACAACACGAAGCAGGCGTTTATATTCGGCATCCTCTTTCGTGTCCTTTAACATCTGTAGATTTTCAAGCAGAAGGGATTTACTTTTCTTATTATCGGTTTTGATCGCCGGGCGGAATGTCTGCGCGGAAATCACCATGTGAACCATGGTTGCAGCGGCATGTAGAATAATACATGACCAAAATACCTGCGTTAGAAAGCCGCTGGTCATATTCAAATATCCGAATGTATTGACGATGATAGCCAGATAACCAAGGCTAAGAATACCCCATCCGGCGGTTGAATATACACTGGCGCCCGGGATCTTATTTATGTTCGTGCCGGTCAATGCCGTGTTGAATACGAAAACGCCAAGCAAGGCAAAATGCAGAATTTTGAGGGACGGTATTAACATGTTACCTAAAAGAAGGCCGGTAATAGCCGGCAGGACAATAATCGCGATCATTGCGATCTGCGCAATTGCTACATATCTGTCCTTTATTATGGTGCACAGCATATCTTTTGTTGTCATGACGGCGGCGGCACCGGATAAGGCAAGCAGGGCGAACGGCGTAATCGAGAGCAAAAATAACGGGCTGGCAAAATTATATTCGTAAAATAGAAACAGTATTAAAAACCCGCCAAGATGCGCAAATTGCCACAATATAGATATGTCACGAGTAACAAAGAAATTGAATATTAAAATGCCCAGACAAATAAGTAATATGGCCTTAAACATAAAGGCAAAGATCGATGCGCGCTGAATGCTTCCCAGAAACGCATCTTCGCCAATCAGATTTAAAGTGAAGACGGTATTGAACACATCTTTATTTTTAAAATGAATGGCAAGGAGGGTATTCCCCTCGGTCCTGACAGATATCGGGATGGCATTTCCGGTAATCATTTTTATATCTTCCGGTTTTCCGCCGTCAAACAGAACATTATTTGTATTGCCATCGTAAACGATTAAATCATTAATAATGCCAATCCGTCCATTATCTGTACTTCCGAAATCAAGGAACCATCGAATGGATTCTGACCTGTTTTGAATATCGACAATCGCCCAGTATGTATAATCAGAATGTGGTGTGGTTATGACGTTTTTTACGGTTATGGCGTTTGTATAGGCGCTACCTTGTGAATCGAGAAGCTCGCGAACCGAATTGGTCTCGATCGGTGTTTTGGTCAGCAAAATATTTTGATTGAGGGAATAAATCTTCTGCGGATCATTCAAAATAATTTTGTTTTTTTCCGGTAGGTACTGGGCATGCACAGTGTTTATATGACCAATAAGGCCTATAAAACAGAAAATTACGAAAACTATATGCGCGAATTGCGTGTAAATATTTGACATCCAGACTACCGTTTAAGCCCTGTTTCCATGGTATTTACGTTGGAATAAACATACAAACAGAATAATTCCCTTATAGCTTGCAATGAAAAGGTTACTGAAAAATGAAAATTTCGAAGATTAATACGCTGTTTTAAAAAGAATTTTAAATCGGACTGTCGCCTATATCAATAACGGTGACATTATCGATTTTCCATTCTGCATTGTCATTTGCAGATAATTTGAAAATTGAAAGAAATGATTGCCCCCTGTCATCAAATAGCATGATTTTATGTATCTGTGTGTTCTCGCGTAAATCCGCACCGATGAAGCTGTGGGAAATATGGGTGCGAAGGGGTTTGAATTTTTTTCTGGTATCAATCCAGAACATATCCGCATTTTCATAGTCGCCGCGCATGGCATCCGACATGGTATCCCATAACTCAGAAGGGCTTTTGTTTTGAAAGGCTTTTAGCTGTGTCTCTATCACGTGTTTCGCGCTGGTGGTGTTGATAACATGGCTTGCCGAGGCAGAAATTTGTTTTACATTATTTCCATTGGTATCATTAATTAACTGCTCGTTGGCATAACTGTTGCATATTATGAAAAATATAAATATAGTGACAAACGCAGTGAATAAAAAACATGATCTGCTTTTTTGAAAAAGGTGCGAATTGGAAACACAAAAATTCAACATACAAAGCAATTGTAACAGATTACTGATTAATACGTTCTTAATTCTAATTATGGCGTTATCGCTGGTTGTCCAGTCTTCATATGTTATTGCGGATGACACGGGTATGGAAGACCAAATACCTCCGGCATCCCAAGCGCCGGTTGTTGTTGAATTGTTTACCGCCAAAACATGTGTCTTTTGTCCGCAGGCAGATAAACACCTGGAAACAATTTCACAAACCCATTCAAACGTTATTGCCCTGTCATGTAAGGTTGATTTTTATGATCATTCACCATCCGACATGCCGCATTTCTGTAGTGAGCGTCAAAAGGAATACGCGATGCAGATTACACGCGGCGAAACATATACACCGCAGGTATTTCTGAATGGCAAGGATACGGCTCAGGTTTTGAGCATTTCAGAAATGGACACGGCAATTAAGGGGTATTCCGGTGAAGGGATATCCACCCTGCGAATTAGCCGCAACCGTGACCGAAAAACATATTCGGTCAATATGAATGGTGAAGACATGTCACAAGGTAATCTGAACGGTCAGATTTTGTATTACAGGACAATTGAGGAAGATCAGCCAAAGGCAGGGAAAACGGTTAAGCGTAAATACAAGAATGCTGTCATCGCCGTGCAGGGCCTGGCTGTTAAAAATAGTGGTGAAAACGTGTCGAGTGATGAATTCACATTTGTGACGGGTGATGCATATGGTGATATTGGTAGCGATTATGACGGATTTGCCTTATTGATAAGTGATAAGGATACGCGTGAAATTGTTATGGCCGGTCAATATGACTACACAACACCATTTAGCACGATTATGCCGGCATCTGGTGCTGACGTTGATGAGGAGGGTATGGCAGAAGAAGATATACCAACGGCGTTAGAGGCTTCCGACACGGCAATGCCTGATCAGGCAGAATAATCACATGATTTCAAAATCAGGATTCCATTAATTCGGTATCCCAATATAAAAAATCCCCCCAGCTTTCATGAAGGAAATTGGGGGGGAAACGTCTGCCATGGCTTTGAAGTTGGTGGATGGAGGGCCGTTCGGGCCGGGTCCTCGGGTACATCCCGCATAAATGGGGATCTTTGTTTCCTTTGAGTGTGTTGCAGTCCTGACAGGCGGTCACAATGTTTTCCCATGTTGTCATGCCCCCTCGGCTTTTGGGAATTACGTGGTCGAATGTAAGGTCCTGTGTCTTGAATTGTTCGCCGCAATATTGGCACGCCCACTGGTCACGTAAAAATACGTTAAATCTGGTGAATGCCGGGCTTCGGTTATTCGGAATGTAATCTTTTAATGCAATAACGCTGGGCAGTTTTATTTGCCAGCTGGGTGAACGAACAACGCGGTCATACTCCGATATAACCGTAACGGAATCGCGGAATATCGCTTTAATAGCATCTTGCCACGACCATAGGGACAGTGGAAAGTAACTGAGTGGCCTAAAGTCAGCATTTAGAACAAGGGCAGGGCATTGTTCCAACGGCCGATTTAAGAAACGCTCAGGCAGGTGGGATGATGTTTCAATCATTACTTGGGTCTCCTCTCTATGATAAGGCTGTAAAGGCGGGAATAAGCTGATAAGCCATACGTCATCATGTGTCCATTATACCGCAAAATGGCGGATTTTCAAAATAAACGGACAAATTTATACCGGAGATACCCCCACGCGCGATTATCGGGGGTAGCGCAGGAAATGGATCGAATGTGGCAAAGTGCGGTCAGGAAAATACGGTTTTTAGAAACTTCAGACCGTCATTAAGGCCATCCATGGAAATACCGTGCTCAAGATTCGGGTAAAGGTGTTTTTCCGCCTTGAATTCATTTTCTTGAAGGATTTCAAAGGCTTTTTCCGTCGCCTCAACCGGCACGATCGGGTCGTTTTTACCGTGCATAAGGATAACCGGTGGCTTTGAAGCGCATTCGGTGCCAAACGTCTCAATGGCGGGCATCATTCCGGAATATCCGGCGATTCCGGCGCATGTCTTTTTTCGTCTGGGGATTGTATACAGGCTCATCATCGTGCCTTGCGAAAACCCGACAATGGCCATGTTGTCGTCCGTTAAGTCATATTTTTCAAGATGTTCATCGAAAACCATTGCCGTCCATAAGGGGCCAGGTCACATGGAAACGGCGCGTCGGGGGATATGAACAATGCGTCATCAAGGTGGTCCATCCATTCGTCGGCAAGTCCGATAAGGTCCTGCCCATCCGCCCCAAGTCCGTGCAGTAAAAACACGATATGTCTGACGTTCCCGCTTTTGGGATTGCGGATATATGTTTTTTCAATTTTGCCTGTGTTTTCTTTGCCTGTATTTTCTTTGCCTGTATTTTCGGTCATATGGGCCTCTTTATGGACGTTTCCGGATGTTACTGC
>JAUICS010000335.1 GCA_030427765.1 Alphaproteobacteria bacterium | reverse complement strand
CGTTGGAAGTTGCCATGGAGCATGGTTTCAAAAATATTGGTTTATTGGGGACGCAAGCCACAATTACATCAAACATCTATGGTGAGGAACTTTCCAAAATCGGAGACGACATAAATCTTGTGTCCACGCCCGCGCCGTTACTTGTACCGCTACTTGAAAATGATGGTGATCAGTTTATTGATGCAGCCCTATCGGAATATGTGCAGGTTTTTGATGGGTGTGATATTGATGGCATTATTCTTGGTTGCACCCATTACTGCGCAATTAAAGGGCAGGTGCAAGATAAAGTCGGGAAGGATTGTCATGTGCTTTCACAAGATGATATTATTCCGCCAAAGCTAAAGAATTATTTAAATCGCCATCCCGAGATTGAAACCAGGATTTTAAAAAATAGATCGTTATCGGTTCATTTGACGGATGTCACGGATAGTAATGAGCAATATATTCGTAAATACGCGGGTGACTGCCAGATAAGAAAGGTCGAATACGGGCATGCATAAGGCATATATTTTTGATTGGGATGGCACGCTTGTCGATACGCTGGATTTGCTTCACGCCGCATACAATCATGTGTTCGAAACATATGGTTTGCCAGTATGGTCGCGAGAACAGGCCATGGCCAATATCCGCATGCCAGCAAAAACATTTTTTCCGGAAACGTTCAAGGATAAGGCGGATGAGGCCGTAGGTGTTTATTATAATTACGTCCGTGACAATCACCTTAATCATATTAAGGCATATGCGGGGATTAAGGATGTGTTGCAGTCCCTTTCGGACTCGGGCTGCCGTTTGGGCGTTGTTAGCAATAAACGCCATGATCTTTTGAATCTTGAAGTTGATTATATGATGTGGCGGCCGTTATTTGCGTCCGTTATCGGTGCGGGATATGCGGCAAATGATAAACCGCATCCGGACCCGTTATTAAAATGTATTGAAGAATTGGGATTGAATGTTGCAAACGATGACATCTACTTTGTTGGCGATACCAAAACCGATATTGAATGTGCGGATGCCGCGGCGGTGAAAAGTGTTTTTGTAACCTATGGTATGGGTAAGGCAGATGAAAATGTGAGGGCCAAGCCAAGCCATATCATTGATGATTTATCAGAAATAACAAAGTTTTAATAAAATCCCATTTATCATAAAGATATAGGCAGGGTTTATCTAAAGCCTAAAGTTGAAATTTAAACTTGATTAGATGGCACAAGCAGATTATTCCTAAGAAGCTATAAATTAAAAAATATATAAAAATACAATAAAAGGGGCGTTCTATGCCGGAGAAAAACCAAAACGTTCAGGATGTGTTCCTAAACAAATGTCGTAAAGATAAGCAAAGTGTCACTGTGTTTTTGGTAAATGGTGTCAAATTGCAGGGTGTTGTGTCATGGTTTGATAATTTTAGCTTGCTTTTGGGCCGCGATTCCCAGCAGCAGTTGGTTTACAAACACGCAATTTCAACAATCATGCCTAGCGGGCCGCTAAACCTTCGTGATGATGACGATGAAGAAGGTGGCGCGGAAAAACCGGCAAGACGTGAACCAACAGTCGAAGTGAAATCTTCCAAGTCGAGAACTGTTGAAGCCGAATAATCTTTTTCGATCTATATATCTAATGCTATGACAGCGGGCCCTTCCGAAAATAAAAGACCTGCTGTTGTTATCGTGCCGTTTGTGCAGAACAAGCAGCACAAGGATAAGTCGTATTATAATTCCTATGAACTACGTTCTGATGAGTCCGTGGTTGAGGAGGCCGTTGGTCTTGCCGAGGCCATATCGCTTGATATCGTCCATACCGAGATTGTGAATATTAAAAACATCAATGCCTCTACCTTTTTTGGTAAGGGGCAGTTCGAAAATATGCGTCTGGCAATTGCGGAATTGCAGCCGGATGTTGTGATCGTAAATCATACTCTGTCGCCGGTGCAGCAGCGCAATCTTGAAAAAAAATGGAATGTGAAGGTCATTGATCGAACGGCCCTTATCCTTGAAATTTTTGGTGAACGGGCCCAAACGAAAGAAGGGAAGCTTCAGGTTGAGCTTGCCACTTGTCATTATCAGAAGTCACGTTTGGTTAGGACATGGACCCACCTTGAGCGGCAGCGCGGTTCGCTGGGGTTCATCGGTGGTCCGGGGGAAACCCAACTCGAGATCGATAAACGTTTGATTGGGGAGCAAATTAAGAAGCTTGAAAAGGACCTGGATAAGGTCAAGCAGACGCGGGAGCTGCAAAATAAACGCCGTCAGCGTCAGGAAATTCCAGTTATCTCGCTGGTCGGGTATACTAACGCCGGAAAATCGACCCTGTTTAACCGTGTTGCGGATGAGAAGATATTTGCGAAGGATTTATTGTTTGCGACCCTCGACCCGACAGCACGTAAATTTACCCTTGGTAAAAACAGAACGGCCGTCATAACCGATACGGTCGGTTTCATATCAGACTTGCCGACGGACCTTATTGCGGCCTTTCAGGCGACGCTCGAGCAAATTCAATTTGCCGATGTAATTGTCCATGTGCGGGATAT